>CANHLE010000065.1 GCA_947461435.1 Paracoccaceae bacterium
GAAAATTTTATCATAAGCGTCCTTGGTTGCGGAATCGGTCCGCGGTTTTGAATGGGACGCATCATGTTCCGGGCGCCCCGGCGTCAGTTCTCCGAACGAGAACGTCTTGGCCGTAAAGGAATTATGGCCCGTGGTCAATGGCGCCTGCTTATTTGCCAAAAATAGATGGGCGCGAACGCAGTGGAAGGCGGCTTTGCAACCAAAGACCTATGGTCATCGATCAGTTCCTTGGGCAATGAGGCGCAGGAGCGAGGAGAGTCACATGTCAATCGAACGCCTGTTGAAGACAATTCACGGTTGGCTTGGTGTCTTGATCCTGCCTTGGGTGGTGATTGCCGGTGTGACAGGGCTGTATGAAAACCATCAAAGTCTTGTGGTCGGCCTGCTTCCATCGGCTTCAACGGGGGCGGAGCGGCTGCAGGATTTGCCGATGGTCGTCATCTCCTCCGAAGACGCGGCGCGGCTTGCATCCAGCCTCCTGTCGGGACAGCCCGGCAAGCCGGAGAGTGTGACGTTCAAGGACCGCAAGGCCCTTAAGGTGGATGGTGCGGCGGCAGATCTTTATGTTGATCTTGCCACGGGCGCCTATTGGATCAATGGAACCTTTATTCAATCCTTGTATCAGCCAGATGGCCGCTGGATTGCCAGTTCGGTGCGCTGGTCCAATGTGTTGTCGCGGCTGCATCGAAGGGGGTGGGTGTCAGATCGGTTTGGTACTTGGCCTGCGGATATAACGGCATGTGCGTTGACGATATTTGGGATCTCGGGGCTTTACCTGTTTGTCGCCCCGCGGGTTCGCCGGTTCCGAAATCGGCGGGCGCGTCTGCGGGCCCAAACGTGAATCGCACGTTAATAATCGGAGTCTGACGACAAAACCGTAGTTAATGCCTGCGATGCCAATCGGAAGGGTCATAGGGTTGAGCCCATATGTTTCCCCCTATCCTTGATTGGAGATTTCAAATGAAAGCTTTTTTGGTTCCTTTCCTTTTTGTGCCCACTCTGGCTTTTGCAGAAGGCACAACCCAGTCCGTCGTGTTCACGTCAAGTTCCGCCGAGCGCGACTATGGCGTTTTCATTGTGGCGGCCCCCTCGGCCTGTCCCGCGACGCGGTTCGAGGTTGTCGGTGACGGTATTCAGGCCGTATCCGAGGAGTTGTTGGCAGGTCAAAGTGCTGTTTTGCCGCTGGGACGCGGGTTTTCGCCCGGGGAGCACGGGTTTGATGTGACCTCCATCGGCTGTGCGGCGTCGGTCGAAAGCATGCATTTGATCGACGTCAACAAATCCTCGCCCGGACATGGCCGTGCAACGGTCTTGACGGGTGTGGATCTTGTCCGCGCGCCCAGCGATTGAGGCGCGCGTGCGAACGCTAGACCATCATTTCCTTGGTCGCCGTCAGCCGCAATTCGGGGTAATCGCGTTCGACCCGGTCAATATCCCACTTCAGGCGCGTCAAGAACACCGTATCTCCGTCACTATCGACGGCGATATGGCCTTTGTTGACCGATGTCAGCTTTTCCATCTCGGCCTTTGGGCCCGAAATCCAGCGGGCTGAGGTAAAGTTGCTGGGTTCAAAGCGGACGGGCAAAGAATATTCCTGCTCAATTCGGCTGGCCAGAACTTCAAACTGCAAGGCCCCCACGACCCCCACGATGTAGCCTGACCCGATCATGGGTTTGAACACTTTCGCCGCGCCTTCTTCGGCAAATTGCATCAAGGCCTTTTCCAGATGCTTGGCCTTCATCGGATCCATGGCACGGACGCCTTGCAACAACTCGGGCGCAAAGGACGGGATGCCCTTGAAGTGGAGCATTTCGCCTTCGGTCAAGGCGTCGCCAATGCGCAATTGGCCATGATTGGGAATGCCGATGATATCTCCGGCCCATGCCTCTTCGGCCAACTCGCGGTCGGCGGCCAAGAACATCACCGGGTTGGCCACAGCCATCGGCTTTTTGGTGCGCACATGCAGCAGTTTCATGCCACGTTCAAAATGGCCTGAGGCCAGACGCACAAAGGCCACCCTGTCGCGGTGTTTGGCGTCCATGTTGGCCTGAACCTTGAACACAAATCCCGTGACCGGCGTCTCTTCGGCGCAAATCAATCGTTCGGCCGCCTTTTGGGGCTGCGGTTCGGGGCCGTATTCGCCCATTCCGTCCATAAGTTCCTTGACGCCAAAGGAATTGATCGCCGAGCCGAACCAGATCGGCGTCATGTGACCTTCCAAAAAGGCCTTTCGGTCAAAGGCGGGCAGAAGTTCGCGCGCCATTTCAATTTCTTCGTGGAATTTTTGCAAAAGCTCTGCCGGAACATGTTCGGCCAACTTCGGGTCGTTCATTCCATCAATCTTGATGGATTCGGCCACCTTGTTACGGTCGGCCCTGTCCATGATTTCAAGTCGATCATGCAAAAGGTCGTAGGCGCCGACAAAATCACGGCCAACGCCAATCGGCCAGCTTGCAGGTGTGACGTCAATCGCAAGATTTTCTTGGATTTCGTCTATGATTTCAAAAACATCCCGGCTTTCCCTGTCCATCTTGTTGCAAAATGTCAGGATCGGCAGGTCGCGCAGGCGGCAGACTTCGAACAGTTTCCGCGTCTGGGATTCCACGCCTTTGGCCCCATCAATCACCATGATGGCGGCGTCAACGGCTGTCAGGGTGCGATAGGTATCTTCGGAAAAGTCGGAGTGTCCGGGGGTATCGACAAGGTTAAAGCGGTAATCCCTGAAATCAAAGGACATGGCCGATGCCGAGACGGAAATGCCCCGGTCCGCCTCGATCTTCATGAAGTCGGACCGGGTGCGCCGCGCTTCGCCTTTGGCGCGCACTTGGCCTGCCATCTGAATCGCGCCCCCGAACAGAAGGAACTTTTCGGTCAAGGTGGTTTTGCCGGCGTCGGGGTGCGAGATGATCGCAAAGGTCCGGCGGCGGGCGATTTCGGGCGGAAGTGGGGGGCGGTTGGATGACATGGCGTGGCTTTACCCCATTGACCCGGCCCCGTAAAGCGGGCCGGGATCAGCGGGGATGCCGCGCCGCAAGGTCACTGACAATTTGGTCAAGATACTGTCGGCCCGCTTCGGTACCGAAATGCGGGTTGTGCATTAACTCCGGGAACTGCGCGCGCAATGCCTCGGCAATTTCGGGGGGCAGACGCTGTACCGTGGCATCTGACACCATCAGGCTTTCTACGGGCACGCCCTCGGCATAGATGATTTCGTGCCGATCAAAGATCAGGCTGAAATAGTCGATGTATCCGGTCTCGCGCAGATAAGCGCGTTCGCCATCCACGAAATGTTTGGCCTGTACCAGAAGCTCTGATGTGGCCAGACCAGCGATCTTTTGGCGTTGGTACAAGAAGATCCGGTGATGCTGGCCAACCACAAGGTCGCCGGAATTTCCCAAGGCACCGGCAACGATGACCACCGGAGCGAAGGCCGCCGCCGCCTTCATGCGGGCCTGACCGACCCACCGCAGACTTTGGCCGCCGTGATCGCGCGTCAGGATTTTGTTGCCGGGGCGCAAAGATTCGATCGGCCTTTGTTGGCCATCGGCCATGGTGATCATCGTGCCGCGCCCGAAGGACAGGCAGATCAGGTCGGCCAATTGCCGGGTGCTTTTGGCCCGCTCTACCTGGATCAGGGTATAAAGATCGCGCGGTGCCAGCGGCGACAAGGGCAGGACCAGTCGTTCAGCGCCTTCGATATGCAGCACCAGCAGCTCTACTCTTTCACCCTCATCGGACATCAGGGTGTAATTGCCTTCCAGCGTGACCAAAGCCCCGGGCTGACCGATCTCTGATCCGGCTGCGACCCTTTGGATTTGTCCATCTGGGGCCGTCAGGACCAAACGAAGGGGGGTGGCGCCGGGTTCCAATTCGTAGCTGTCGCCAAGTTCAACTTCGTCTGGACCGTTCAGCGCATCGCCAAGGTTCGCCCCGTTCGCGACAAAGATGTCATCGGCCCGCAACAGAAGGCAAACCTGGCCGGGTGTGGAAAGCAGCTCGTTCGACATTGCGGTCACCTGATGTTTTGGCCTTGGCAGTTTCGCCAAAAGAATGTCTTTCGACAATACTTCAGCTATGGTCGATCTTGCACTTATCATAGGCTGCAATCTGGCCCAAATTATGGAGATCGACATGGACCTTGGCATTCGCGGCAAGACGGCATTGGTGGCGGCATCGTCCAAAGGTTTGGGACGCGGTTGTGCAATGGCCTTGGCCGAAGCCGGGGTGAATTTGGTGCTGAATGCCCGGGGGAACGACGCATTGCAGGCGACCGCTGCCGAAATTCGGGCGCGATACGCCGTTCACGTGACAGCCATTGCAGCTGACATCACCAGCGAAGAGGGCCGCCGCGCGGTTCTGGACGCGGCGGCGGGCGCAGATATTCTGGTGACCAATGCGGGGGGGCCGCCCCCGGGACTGTGGAGCGATTGGACGAGGGATGATTTTCTGCGCGCCATCGATGCCAATATGCTGACGCCCATCGCGTTGATGCAAGCCTTGCTGCCCGCTATGATGGAGCGCGGTTGGGGCAGGGTGGTCAACATCACCAGCCAGTCCGTCAAGGCGCCCATCGCCCAATTGGGCCTGTCGAACGCGGCACGGGCCGGGCTGACAGGGTTTGTGGCAGGCACGTCGCGGCAGGTTGCGCCGCGCGGTGTCACGATCAACAATCTTCTGCCGGGCATTCATGACACCGACCGCGCGATCTCGCTCGATTCCGGGGTTGTCAAAGCCTTGGGCATTACGATGGACGAAGCGCGGGCAAAGCGCATGGCCGATATTCCGGCGCGCCGCTATGGAACCGCCCAAGACTTTGGGGCCGCCTGTGCGTTCCTGTGCAGCCAGCAGGCCGCTTTCATCGTGGGGCAAAACATCTTGTTGGACGGCGGGGCGACCAACGCAACCTTGTAGGTGTTCGCTTGCAGGGGTCTTGTGCGGCTGATAGTTGGATGTCTGAGGAAATCTCTCGGATATATGGATGACAGCGCCTCGACTGACAGTTGACCATTTGACCCGCAGTTTTGGCGGCCGCGATGTTGTGAAAGACGTCTGCTTTTCCATTGCCCCCGGTCAGGTGTCGTGCCTGTTAGGTCCCTCAGGTTGCGGCAAGTCGACGACCTTGCGGATGATCGCCGGTGTGGATCGTCCGGATCAAGGCCGGATACGGATAGACGGGACCGAGGTTTTCGGCCCTTCTGGGGACAGCCCGCCTGAATCGCGCGGCATTGGTCTTATGTTTCAAGACTTTGCTTTGTTTCCGCATTTGAGTGTCTTTGACAATATCGCCTTTGGGTTGGGATCGGATCGGTCTGGTCGCAAACGGCGAGAGCAACGCGTTCATGACTTGCTTGACCGGATCAATCTGGGTGGGTTCGGTGGCAAGTTTCCGCATCAATTGTCTGGCGGAGAGCAGCAGCGCGTGGCCCTCGCGCGGGCTTTGGCCCCGCGTCCACGGATCATGTTGATGGACGAGCCATTTTCCGGGCTGGACAACCGGCTTCGTGATGGCATTCGGGACACGACACTGGATGTTCTGAAAGAAGAAGGTGCGGCCGTTCTTTTGGTCACGCATGAGCCCGAAGAAGCGATGCGTATGGCAGATGAAATCTTGTTGATGCGCGCCGGCCAAATTGTGCAACGCGGAGCGCCCTACAACATCTACAATGCCCCGATTGATGCCGAGGCGGCCGCATTTTTCAGTGATATCAATGTGATAAAAGGGGTATCTGTTGGGGCCCTGACGCAAACGGCCTTCGGATCCTTTCTGACGCCCGGACATCCGGACCAGACGCAAATTGATATCGTGATCCGCCCGCAACATTTGCGCATCGATTTTGACAGGGCAGGCCGTGGCCCAAACCCAACCCTTGGCGATGGAACCGCCGCGCGCGGGATTGTCCAACGCTCACGGTTTTTGGGGCATGAAAGCCTTGTTGATTTCCGGCTTGAGGCCGATGGGACGCCCTTGTTCGCGACGGTTCCGGGGGTTTTCTTGCCCAAAGCGGGTACAGCGCTTTGGCTGATGATCCGCCGCGACAGGTGCTATGTTTTCCCCGCAAAGACCTAGTTTGCTGTCTCGCGGTTGCTGACGAGGATCTGATCCTTGGACGCCATAGGAAGATTGACGACATTTCCTTCGCCGGGATCCCCGTTTGGTTCAATGGAGTAGCCAAGCGAGGGAAGGATTTCGTTAAGATCAGCCTCCAGGCGTTTGATTTGAATGCTATTCTTACGCTCTTCCGATTCTATGTCAGCCAGCCAGCGCCGCAGCTCGTCGCAGGTTTGCCGCGCCATCGAAAGCCGGTCTGACATTTGGTGCGCCTCTTCTTGCCGTTGGCGCAGGAAAATGCGGGCACGTTCCACCTTTTGGTCGGAATAGGCGCGCGCGATGTCCCGGGTCTGCATCGACATTTGTGCGGCCAGTTGCAAAAGTTCTGGTTCCAGATCGGCCAGATCCGGGTGGTTGCGCAGATGTTCCAGGCGCGCGCGCATGGTGTCGAATTCTCCGGATAGGGCGAAGACGCCGGCCCGGTCGCTGGCATGGGCAATACGGTATGCCCGCGATACGTCTTCCATTCCCATGGCGAAGGAGCGATGGCTGCGTTCCAAACGGCCCATCCGGATGTTGGCGGGCAAGTAGATTAGCAAGACTACAAACAGCACTGTGATCGCGATTTGAACCCACATTCCGGCCTGTGGGACAGCATTGGTTCGAAAGAAAATCGACATCGTCGGCCATGGCAGATAGCCAAGCGCCGCTGCCACTGTCGCCAAAACCAGACATGCGGCTGTCAAGGCAACCAAACCCTGAACAAAACCCTGCATGGCCTCCGCACCGTGGCGGAATGTGGCGCGAAAACTCACTGACATTCTACAAACTCCAAAGCTTACCGCTTTACCAAAAATGGTTTTCCCGAAGGCTTGCAATGAATTTTAATAATTGTCAGGAGATCGGGAAATATTTCAGGGGAAAACTCTTAACTGTTTCCCAAATAGAAACAAAACAGGCCGAATTGTGGCAAAAATCTGGCGATGCGCGCCCTTCAGTCCACGAATGTTACGACTTATCGGACAGATTCGATGGGCCCTGTTGCGCGCCCGTGAATGAACTGCTGCACATAAGGGTCTGGCGTTGCGTCCATTTCGCTGACAGGTCCTGTCCAGCGAATAAGCCCATCATGCAGCATCGCGACCTTGTCGGCGATGGCGCGGACGGATGTCATATCATGGGTGATTGTCATGGCCGTCGCGCCCATTTCATGGACGATTTCGCGGATCAATTCATTGATCACACCAGACATGATCGGATCCAGTCCGGTGGTTGGTTCATCAAAGAAGATGATTTCAGGTTCTGCCGCAATGGCGCGTGCCAGACCAACCCGCTTTTGCATGCCGCCCGAAAGTTCGGCGGGAAACATATCAGCCGTTTCCGGTTTGAGGCCGACGCGCCGCAGTTTTTCCACGGCGATTTCCCGAGCATCCCGTTTGGGCATTTTCTGTGCGCCGCGCAGCAACCGAAAGGCCACATTCTCCCATACTCGCAGGCTGTCAAACAAGGCCCCGCCTTGAAACAACATCCCAAAGCGCGCCAGAAAAGCATCTCGATCGGCGTGCGTCACATCTTGTCCGTCCAAGGTGATTGTGCCCGAATCCGGCAGCACCAATCCCAAAACGCATTTGAGAAGCACTGATTTTCCTGTGCCTGATCCCCCAATGATCACAAGGCTTTCGCCCTTTTCGATGGTCAGATCGATTCCCCGCAGGACACGGTTCTCGCCAAAGGTTTTTTGCACGCCTGACAGGGTGATCATGAGGTAAAGAATGCCTCTGTCAGGAGATAATTTGCCGCGAGGATCATGATCGACGCCGTCACGACAGCAGATTTGGTGGCCGCCCCAACGCCTTGGGCCCCTCGGCCCGAATTCATGCCGAAATAGCAACCCATCAAGGCCACGATAAAGCCAAAGGCGGCCCCCTTCACAAGACCCGAAGCGATGTCCCAGAATTCCAGAAAATCAACAGTGTTGGCGATATAGACTGCCGAGTTGAAATCCAGACGCGTGATGCCCACCAGCCATCCCCCCATGATGCCGATGCTGTCACCAACCGCGACCAGAACCGGAACGGCCAGGGTGGCGGCAAGGACCCGCGGAACGGCAAGGAATTTCAGGGGGTTGGTGGACAAGGTCACCAAAGCGTCGATCTGTTCGGTGACCTTCATTGTGCCAATTTCTGCGGCAATGGAGGAGGCGACACGTGCGGCCACCATCAGGCCTCCAAGCACAGGGCCAAGTTCCCGCGCCATTCCGATCGCCACAATAGATGGCACCACCGCCTCGGCATTGAAGCGCGAGCCGCCGGAATAGATTTGCAGCGCAAGGGCGCCGCCTGTGAACAGGGCCGTCAAACCCACCATCGGCAGCGAGAACCATCCGATCTGCAGCAAGGAGATCAAAAACTCACGCGGGTAGAACGGGGGGCGCACCAGATGGGACCAGATTGAAAGAGCGAACAAGGTGATCCGGCCCACGGCCGCCAAGGCCTGCAAGACAGGTCGGCCAAGGGCGGCAAGTCCGATTTGGAGGCTTGCAATCACAATCCGCCCTCGACGAACCGGCGGTTCAGGCGGGATGAAAGGCGAGTCAGAATTTCATAGGAGATTGTGCCCGCAGTCGCGGCCAGATCATCGATCTTCTGATAGGGGCAAAGCACGTCAAGGCTGCGGGGGATGGTTTCAAGGTGGCTGATATCCACCGTGATCGCATCCATCGAAATTCGGCCCACCACAGGGCAGGGAATATCCCCGTCCCAAAGCACTGCGTTGTTTGACAAGGTCCGCAAAAGACTGTCGGCATATCCGCCAAGCACGGTGGCAATCATCGACGGCGCCTCGGGTGTCCATGTTGCGGAATAGCCGACGGTTTCGCCGGGCAGCACCGCGCGGGCCTGAACCACCGGCAGGGACAAAGAGACAACGGGCAAGGCCGCTTCGTAGGGGTAGCCGCCGTAAATCCCAATGCCGGGACGTGTCAGATCAAAGTGATAGCGTGAGCCAAGCATGATTCCCGCTGTGGCCGACAGGCTGCGCGGCAATCCTGTTCCATCGGTCATCGCATGGAACTGCTGCAATTGCGCTTCGTTCATCGGATGGTCGGGATCATCCCCACAGGCAAGATGCGACATCAACATTTCGGGCCCGGCTTCAAGGACGAAAGGCGCAATCGCTTCCCATTCGGATTCGTCCATACCCAGACGTTTCATGCCTGTATCCAACTGGACGCCAAAGCCGCATCCGGGCAGAGCCTCGATGTGGCGGGTGACCTGATCGATGGAATTCAGCATCGGGGTCAGATCAAGATCTGCAATCATCTCTGTGTCGCCGGGCATATGCCCCGACAGCACGCAGATTTGGGGGCCCGGTCCCAACGTTTGCCGCAACGCAACGCCCTCTTCGGCGAAGGCCACAAAGAAACGCCGCGCCCCCGCCGTTGCCAAGGCCCGGGCAACCCGCGTGACGCCAAGCCCATAGGCATCCGCCTTGACCACGGCCGCGGTTTGAACACCCGAAGGCGTTGCCCGATCCAAGGCGCGCCAGTTGGCGGCGAGTGCGTTTAAATCGATGGTTAAGACGGGTGCTGACATGGGGCGCTTTTTGACAGGCCCCTGTGCGGGGTCAAGGGGAAATTGAACAACGAACGGTCAAGCCGCCGAGGGCGCGGAAATGGCGGAAAACGAATGTCAAATGGCGCGGTCAAGATGGGTATAGCCCCCGTCAACAAACAGCCACTGACCTGTCGTATGCGCCGATCTTGGAGAAAGCGCCATAACAGCCGCGGCCGCAATCTCACGCGCTGTTGTCATGCGGTGGCCCAAAGGAATTCGCGATGTAATCGTCGCCAACTGCGCGGCTGGGTCTGGAAAGCTTTTCAGCCATTCTTCGTACATGGGCGTCAACACTTCGGCTGGAATGACCGCATTTACCCGGACACCCCAAGGGGCAAGTGCTGCGGCCCATTCTCGGGTCAGGCCCAATTGGGCGGCCTTGGCCGCCACATAGGCCGATGTTTGCCCTTGGCCCGTGACCGCTGTTTTCGATGAGATATTCACGATCGCGCCACTTAGGGCCTTCAGATCGTCCTGCAGCACATGAGCAAGCGTATAGTAATGCGTCAAATTCTCTTGCAAGGACGCACGAAAGGCCTCGGGGCCGGCGTCAAGGCCCACGCCGTCGTTGCGGCCGGCATTGTTGACCAGTCCGTAAATCTGGCCCCATTTCTTGCGGCTTTGCGCCACGGCGGCGCGGCAAGCGTCATCTTGGGCCAGATCGACCTGAACCCAATCTGCTGCGGGCTGCAGCGCTTGAATTCTGTTCAAGAACGTCGCGTCGGGCGCGCGGCGTGCGAAGATGACGGGTATGGCACCCTCTTCGGCCAAGGTTTCTGAAATCGCCGCGCCTATGCCCGCCCCGCCGCCGGTGACGATGATGACTTTATTTTTCAGACCCAGATCCATCTCGTCCCCTTTGGCGCCAGATCAGCGCCCTTTCCAAATCCAGCCGCCCCCAAGGATCCGGCTGCCATCGGGATCGTAGAACACACAAGCCTGCCCCGGCGATACCCCATCTTCGGCATCAAACAATTCAACTTCGGCCTCGCCCTTGCCCAAAGGGCGCAGGATGGCCGCACGCGGCGGACGGGTTGAACGAACCTTGACGTTCAGATGCCATTCAGATTGCGCGTCAATCGGCCTGTCGCCCAGCCAGTTGATCTCGCGCAGCGGCACGCGGCGGGTCGATAGGGCTTCTTTGGGGCCAACGATCACTTGGCGTGTCTTAGGGTCCAGCTTGACCACATAGATGGGGTCTTCAAGACCGCCAATGCCAAGGCCTTTGCGTTGACCGATTGTGTAATGAATGACACCGCGGTGTGTCCCTAAGACACGGCCTTGCAGATCAACAATATCACCCGGATCGGCTGATCCGGGGCGCAATTTTTCGATGACGGCGGCATAATCGCCATTTGGAACAAAGCAGATATCCTGACTGTCCGGTTTGTCGGCCACGGTCAGGCCGTATTTCACGGCAAGCGCACGCGTTTCCGCCTTGGACGAAAGGTGCCCCAGCGGAAAGCGAAGGTAATCCAGTTGTTCTGACGTGGTTGAGAACAAAAAATAGCTTTGATCGCGGCGCGCATCAGCGGCGCAATGAAGTTCTGCACCGCCCAGGCCCATCTTGCGCTGGATGTAATGGCCGGTTGCCATGCAATCGGCGTTCAGGTCTTTGGCCGTTGCCAGCAGATCTTTGAACTTTACGCGCTCGTTGCAGCGGATGCACGGAACCGGAGTCGCCCCCGAAAGATAGGCGTCGGCAAATTCTTCGATCACGGCATCGCGGAAGGTGTTTTCGTAATCGAGCACATAATGGGGAAAGCCCATGGTTTCGGCAACGCGGGCGGCGTCATGGATGTCGCGGCCCGCGCAGCAGGCGCCTTTTTTGGCAAGGGCCGCCCCATGATCATAAAGTTGCAGCGTCACCCCCACCACATCATAGCCTTCTTCGGCCAGCATTGCGGCCACGACCGAGCTGTCAACACCCCCGGACATGGCCACGACCACCCGCGTGTCAGCGGGCGCTTTGGGCAGGCCAAGCGAGTTCAAGGGTATGTCGCGCATGTTGACTTTCTGAAGGCTATCGGGACCGGGCCCTAGGTTACTCAGCAATATAGGAAAATGCTGTGCACTCTCAAGAGCAGCCTTCACCCTTGATTAAGGCTGATGCGCCAATCTTGCGTCTCAGACGACGAGGGAAAGCAGATGTATCTGAAAAAACTAGACGGTCCACGGCATGTCACATTGCCGGATGGTACAATATTGACTCGGGCTGACCTGCCACCAGAGGATACCCGGCGATGGGTTGCCAGCCGCAAGGCGGTCGTGGTGAGGGCGGTGGTCTATGGGTTGATCAGCGAGGCGGACGCGTTGGAGCGGTATGCGCTGTCGGCCGAAGAGTTCCTGCTGTGGCGGAACGCCGTAGAAACACATGGGGACAAGGCGCTGCGCGTCACGACGATACAGAAATATAGACAACTTTAGATTGTTTACTTACTTTGATCTTTCAAAGTAACCGTCAATTAACTATTTGCCCGGTAAATGGTTAACAGACATATTTTTGACGGAGCGACCGAATGCGTATTCTGCTTGTAGAGGATGATCCAACAACCTCGCGTAGTATTGAGCTGATGCTGACACATGCCAATCTGAACGTGTATTGCACGGACTTGGGGGAGGACGGAATAGATCTGGCAAAGCTTTATGACTATGATTTGATTCTCCTTGACCTCAACTTGCCGGACATGAGCGGTCACGAAGTGCTGCGTCAGCTTCGCTTGGCCAAGGTGGATACGCCCATCCTTATCTTGTCCGGATCGGATGATACCGAAAACAAGATCAAGGGATTTGGTTTTGGTGCGGATGACTATCTGACCAAACCCTTCCACCGCGAGGAATTGGTCGCCCGAATCCATGCGATCATTCGCAGATCCAAGGGGCATTCACATTCGGTCATCAAGACGGGTGATATCATCGTCAATCTGGATGCCAAGACAGTGGATGTCGATGGTCAGGCCGTGCATTTGACTGGCAAGGAGTACCAGATGCTGGAACTTCTCTCGCTGCGCAAAGGGACGACGCTGACCAAAGAGATGTTCTTGAACCATCTGTACGGCGGGATGGATGAACCCGAACTCAAGATCATTGACGTTTTCATCTGCAAACTTCGCAAAAAACTGGCAGAGGCCACGGGGGGGCAAAACTACATCGAAACGGTATGGGGGCGCGGCTATGTTCTGCGTGATCCCAGTCCGTCAGATCAAATTGCACGTCTGGCGGCCAGTGCCTGACCTTTACCTTGTCACATCCCGGCCCTAACCTTTGCACAAGCGAAGGCAGGCCGGGAGGCGATGATGAAGGCCGTGGACGAGTTGACGATCATTGAAGCGCGAGCGGAACTTGCTGACCTTGCGTTGAAGATTTCCGGTGCAAACCGCGCTTATCATACCTTGGATGCGCCCGTGATGTCGGACGCAGAGTATGATTTGCTGAAACGGCGCAATGCCGCAATTGAAGGCCGTTTCCCCGAAGCGAAGCTTTCTGACAGTCCAACAGAGCAAATCGGTGCCGCACCGGCCGAGGGTTTTGGGAAAATCACCCACAGCCTTCCGATGCTGTCGCTTGAAAACGCCTTTGCGGACGAGGATGTTCAGGATTTCGAAACCCGCATTCGCAGTTTTTTGGGATTTGCGGATCAGTTGACCTTTACGGCGGAACCAAAGATCGACGGGCTATCGTTGTCTTTGCGCTATGAGAATGGAAACCTTGTTTCTGCCGCGACGCGCGGAGACGGCGAGGTGGGCGAGGATGTGACCGCAAACGCGCGGACGATTGCCGATATTCCGCACTGCCTGATCGGCGCGCCTGACATTCTGGAGGTCCGCGGCGAGGTCTATATTGCGCATAAGGATTTCCAAGCGTTGAACGAACGGCTTTTGTTGGCCAAGGAAAAGGGATTGGCGAATCCAAGAAACGCAGCAGCGGGCTCTCTTCGGCAACTGGATGTCAGGATCACTGCATCACGCCCCCTGAAATTCTTTGCCTATACTTGGGGCGTGCTGTCGCGCCCTTTGGGCGCCACGCAGATCGAATCGCTGGATGCATTGCGATCCTTGGGATTCGCAGTAAATCCCTTGACCGTCTTGTGCGCGAACCCAGAGGAAATGCTCGCCCAGTACCGCAGAATAGAAGCGCAGCGCGCGACCTTGGGCTATGATATTGACGGCGTTGTGTACAAGGTCAACGATTTGGCGCTTCAGTCGCGTCTGGGGTTTCGATCAACCACGCCGCGTTGGGCCATTGCGCACAAGTTTCCGGCCGAACTTGCCTGGACAAGGCTGGAAGCCATCGACATTCAGGTCGGCCGCACCGGGGCATTAAGCCCCGTCGCGCGCTTGTCACCGGTGACGGTGGGGGGGGTGGTCGTCTCCAATGCGACGCTTCACAACGAAGACTACATCGCGGGGCGGGACAGCAAAGGGCAGGCCATTCGCGCCGGCAAGGATATTCGCGTCGGCGATTGGGTGCAGATCTATCGGGCCGGTGATGTGATTCCGAAGATTGCAGAGGTCGATTTGGCACATAGGGTCCCCACGGCACCGCCTTTTGTGTTCCCAAGCCTGTGCCCCGAATGCGGGAGCGAAGCCCACCGCGAGCCTGGCGATTCCGTTCGCCGGTGTACGGGTGGTTTGATTTGCCCGGCCCAAGGTGTTGAGCGGCTTAAACATTTTGTCAGCCGCGGCGCATTTGATATCGAAGGTCTTGGGGCCAAACAGGTAGAATACTTTTTTCATGACCCCGAATTGCCGATCAAGACCCCTGCCGACATCTTCTCACTTGCATTAAGAGATGATCAAAACCCATTGAAAAAGCTGAAAAATCGGGAAGGTTACGGCGCGGCATCCATTACAAAGCTTTTCGCTGCCATCGAGGCGCGGCGAAAGATCGGATTGGACAGGCTGATTTTCGCCTTGGGCATCCGCCATGTCGGAGAAACGGCGGGGGTAATTCTGGCGCGGCATTATGCGACGTGGCCGGCCTTCGAATCTGGCGTGTCACTGGCCGAGCCGGGCAATGCGGCCTGGAGCGAACTGACCTCGATTGATGGGGTTGGGGCTGTCATGGCACAAAGCCTGGTGGATGCCTTTCGCAATCCTGCCGAGCGGGGTGCCATTGATGCTTTGGTCGCACAGCTCGACATTCAACCTGTTCAGATGAGGGCGGTGCAATCCTCTGCCATTGTCGGTCTGACCGTCGTCTTCACCGGCACTTTGGAAAAAATGACCCGCGCCGAGGCCAAGGCCAGGGCCGAGGCTTTGGGGGCCAAGGTGGCTGGATCTGTGTCCGCAAAGACCGATCTGCTGGTGGCAGGGCCGGGGGCGGGATCCAAGGCCAAGGAGGCTGAAAAACTGGGAATCCGGATGATCAACGAAGAGGAATGGCTGCTTTTGGCGGCCGGGGAATGAGCCGACCAGAAGCCCTTTTTCCGCTGTTTGCCGGGCTTGAAACCCTTCCGGGCATTGGGCCCAGAACGGCAAAGGCATTGGACGCATTGGGAATAACCCGGCCAAAGGATTTTCTGTTTCTTCTTCCGCATTCCGTGATTGACCGCGAACGAAAGACATCCCTGCGCGAGGTTGTTCCGCCCACGATCTTGACGGTGGAAGTGGAGGTTGGTGCCCATTTCCCGCCGCGCCTGAAGGGCAAGCCTTATCGGATTATGGTGCGCGATTCGCAGACGGAATTTATGCTCGTCTATTTCCACGCTCGGGGTGAGTATCTTCAAACGCTTTTGCCCACAGGGCAAAGGCGGCTTGTTTCCGGCAAGGTGGAGTTTTTTGATGGGGTCGCACAGATGACCCATCCTGACCACGTCTTGCGCCTTGAAGAGGCCGGCACCCTTCCGCCTTTTGAACCGGTCTATCCCTTGGGGGCTGGCGTCACGCAGCGTCAGATGGCCAAAGCCGCGCAGACGGCGCGCGCACGACTTGCGCCCCTTGCCGAATGGATTGATCCGCATCTTCTGGCGCGCGAAGGATGGCCCAGTTTGGCCGAGGCTTTGGACACCGCCCATGCGCCGCAGGGCCTTGGGGATATTGCCCCGACAACCCCGGCACGCGCGCGGTTGGCCTATGACGAGCTGTTCGCGTACCAGATAACCTTGGCCTTGGCCCGTTCTGGTCTTCGGTCGGGCAAGGGCCAACCCAGCATTGGCACAAATGTTTTGCAAGCCAAGGTTTTGGCATCCTTGCCCTTTGCGCCCACGGGGGCGCAAGCACGAGCGATTGCGCAAATCGCCCAAGATATGGAAAGCCCGGCCCGGATGAACCGGCTTTTGCAAGGGGATGTCGGATCCGGCAAGACCTTGGTGGCTTTTCTGGCCCTGCTGATTGCCGTTGAGGCGGGGGGGCAGGGCGTGATGATGGCGCCGACCGAAATCCTCGCCCGGCAGCATTATGAGGGAATAGCGGGCCTCGCGGCCGCCGCCGGCGTCAGGGTTGAGCTTTTGACCGGGCGTGACAAAGGAAAAGAGCGGGCAGCAAAATTGGTCGATCTGGCCCAAGGAAAAATCAATATCCTGCTGGGCACCCATGCCGTGTTTCAAAAGGACGTTTCTTTTCAAGACCTGCGTCTGGCCATGGTGGACGAACAGCACCGATTTGGGGTCGCGCAGCGGATGGAATTGGGCGCCAAAGGCGCGGCCGCGGATGTCTTGGTGATGACGGCGACACCCATTCCCCGCTCGTTGGCGCTGGCAAGTTATGGCGATATGGACATCTCGGTGCTGGACGAAAAGCCGCCGGGGCGCAAACCCATCAAGACCGCGATGATTTCCGATGGGCGCATGGACGAAGTCTTTGCCCATTTGGCCCGCGCCATCGCCGAGGGCAAACGCGCCTATTGGGTTTGCCCCTTGGTTGAAGAATCAGAGGTGGTGGACCTGACCAGTGCGCAAACGCGATTTGCCAGTTTGAGAGCGCAACTGGGCGATATGGTGGGGCTTGTTCATGGGCAGATGCCGCCGCTTGAAAAAGATTTGGTGATGGCGCGATTTCAGCGCGGCGACATCAAGGTTCTTGTGGCGACCACGGTGATCGAGGTCGGCGTCAATGTGCCGGAGGCCACGATCATGGTGATCGAGCGCGCCGAAATCTTTGGATTGTCGCAATTACATCAATTGCGCGGCCGGGTTGGTCGGGGGGATGCAGAATCCACTTGTCTGCTTTTGTATCAGGCACCTTTGACAGAAAGTGCCGGACGCCGCTTGCGCGTTATCCGCGACACCGAAGACGGCTTTAGAATTTCAGAAGAGGATTTGGCCATTCGGGGCGCCGGCGATCTGATTGGCACGGCCCAGTCAGGTCTGCCGAAATTCCGCGTGGCCGATCTGGAGCGGCAGGCGGGTCTGATGGCCATCGCGCAGACGGATGCCCGGCGCCTGTTGGGCGATGACCCGGCCTTGCAAAGCCCGAGGGGTTTGGCGGTGCGCAGTTTGCTTTGGTTGTTGGATCAAGAACGGGCCATGCAGTTGATCCGGGTGGGTTAGCGATTTGTTCTCAAATGTTCTCATTAAGTTCTTTACAAACCGTTTAGGATATGAGAACAATAAAGGAACAAAACAACGGAGATCGCCATGATCGCGAAAGTCACCAAGGCCCTGTCCAAAACCGAATCCTATGTGATCGAAGATACATTGGGCGTGATCACTCTGTTTTTCCTGCTTTATACCGGCCTGTCATTTTCAGGTGCGTTCTAGGTTCTGCCCGCGGTCTTTTGTTCCACCCGAGCGCTGTCCCGATGCGCTGTCAGGTTGTCCTCCTGCGTGGGTATGAAGGAACAGACACGCCACTTTCGCCGCCATCCCATCTGGATGCGCGGCGTTTTTTTTATGCTGCGTCGATCGCCGCAAGGGTTGTGGTCAGTGCCAACAAAATTGATGCGTGACGATTCTTGTAATCGCGCGCGGCCCGCAACACCTCATAACCGTCAAAAGGGGCTGCCGGGGCAGGGCCATTGTGCCGCAGCATGCTGTCTAATGCATCACGCGCCTGTTGCAATTGGTCGCGGGTGCACCCGATGACGCTGCGCCCCAAAATGGACGCAGAGGCCTGACCCAAGGCGCAGGCCTTTACCTCTTGGGCGAAGCCAGTGATCCGGCCATTCAAGACGACAACATCTGCCGTGATCGAAGACCCGCAGAGCGCCGATCGCTGCTTTGCGCTGCCACTTGGGCTTTCAAGGCGGCCCAAATGCGGAATCGAGGCCGCTAGTTGCAGAATTTGCCCTGAATACAGCTTGACGAGATCGGTATCGCTCATGTTCACCCCTTTAGTCTATCTTAGGCGCAGCCCGCGCCGCCGCCAAGGAGAGATCATGTCCTTTGATCCATCAACTCTTCGCTACGATTCCAACGGATTGATTCCCTGCATTGCGCAAGACCACCTGACCGGCGAGGTGCTTATGATGGCTTGGATGTCGGCCGAAGCCGTGAAGCGCACAATAATGACGGGTCAGGTCACCTACTGGTCGCGCTCCAGATCCGCATTCTGGGTCAAAGGCGAAACCTCGGGGCATCTGCAGAAATTGATCGAACTTCGCGTTGATTGTGATTCAGATTGCCTTTTGGTGCTGGTGGATCAAACCGGTCCGGCCTGTCATACCAATCGCCGCAGTTGTTTTTTCACCAAAATCGCGCCCGGAGAGGTGCAGATCCTTGCGGATCCGATGATTTAGCCCATGCGAAGTTCCGAGAGTCGTTGCATGGGCCAACCCGGACGGCAGACAGGGGCAGGTTCTGGTTGACGGGCGGTCTGCGAATTCTTGCGAATAGCCGCCAGAATCTGGGCTTCGCGGTACTGCAGTTTGCGCAGTTTTGCGCGAATTTCCGAAAGTTCTTCTTGCGGGGAGAGTTTGTGCATCACGGGCCTCCTTTGACCTTGGAAGACTTTCGGGCAGATTGGTTAAGGAATTAAGAAAGCTGACCAGTTTCGCTGAAGGCCGAGCTACATTCCCGCCCTGGGCCGTTGCTCCTCCTGCGGGATTGTGGCAAGAGGGACGGGATGAAACTGGACCAAAGAGTTTGGCATGACTGATTTTTCTGCTCGCCGCGTCACCATGGTCGACACGCAGGTGCGCCCGTCAGACGTGACCAAATTTCCCATCATTGCCGCCATGTTGGCCGTTCCTCGGGAAAACTATGTTCCCCAAGCGAAACGAGAAGCCGCTTATATGGGTGGTAACCTTGAATTGGCACCCGGCCGGGTGATGATCGAGGCGCGTACTTTGGCCAAGATGCTGGATGCGTTGGATATTCAACCGACGGATAAGGTTTTGGATCTGGCCTGCGGACTTGGCTATGGAACGGCCGTCATGGCCGAGCTTTGCAAGTTTGTCGTGGGCGTGGAAACCGATGATGGTCTGGTCCGGGGCGCAAAGGAGCAACTTCTTGCCTCTGGCTCAACGAACATCGAAATCCGCAACGAAAAGTTGACTGCCGGCGGAACAGAACAGTTCGATGTGATCGTGATCGAAGGCGGGGTCGAAGATATTGGGAGCGCTGTGATTTCTCAATTGGCCGAAGGTGGGCGCATGGCCGCCATTTTCATGACTGGCCCTTTGGGCACGGTCAAGATTGGCAGCAAGCAAGACGGACGGGTCTCGTGGCGTTTTGCATTCAACGCGGCGGCACCCGTTTTGCAAGAATTTGTCACGAAACATGCCTTTACACTCTAGGATCTGAACATAAATCAGGACAACCTGATTGTTTTAAAGGACAAAGCATATGCGGCGCTTGTTTGCAGTAGTCTGCGCGACTGGGTTGGCTTGGGGCGGAACCGCCACTGCAGAGACCTTGGCTGATGCTTTGTCGTCGGCCTATAAGGGCTCTCATCTTATTGAACAAAATCAAGCCGTGCTGCGGGCTGCTGACGAGGGCGTTGCACAAGCGGTGGGTGCACTTCGTCCGGTTTTGGAATATGCAGCTCAGGCAAATCTTCAAAGGTCCAAATCTGGGTCGTTCCTGACGCCCGGCACCGCCTCGGGGGATGTTTCGCAAACCCAAAGCTTTCAGCTGTCGGCCTCGATGATGATTTACGACTTTGGCCGGGGGCAGTTGGGCGTTGAATTGGCCCGCGAAAATGTCATGGCGACGCGGCAATCCTTGACCTCGGTTGAACAGGATGTCTTGCTTGATGC
>CANHLE010000066.1 GCA_947461435.1 Paracoccaceae bacterium
AAATGGCTGACATTGGCCCGGGTCTTGCAAAAGACGATGGCTGTCCGCGCCTCGTAAAAGCGCAGCAGATTGAAGATAGCCGGTTCCTTATCGCGCGATGCAACCGACAATGCGCGATATTCGATATCGACGTGCTGGCGTGCTTCGCCCTGTGCCATGATGCGCAAGGCATCACGTTGAAAGGTGCCTGCCAGCTTTTCGATTTCCTTGGGAACGGTCGCGGAAAACATCAGCGTGCGCCGTTCGGCCGGCGCAGCACCCAGAATAAACTCCAGATCCTCAGCAAAGCCCAGATCCAACATTTCGTCGGCTTCGTCCAAGATCGCAGCCTTCAGGCCGGACAGATCCAGCGATCCGCGTTCGATATGGTCGCGCAGACGGCCGGGCGTGCCGACCACGATATGGGCTCCCCGCTCTAGGGCGCGGCGTTCGTTACGGTAATCCATGCCGCCCACACAAGACGCCAATTGCGCGCCAGCCGTGCCATAAAGCCATTCCAACTCGCGTTTGACTTGCAAGGCCAATTCGCGGGTGGGCGCCACCACCAAAGCAATCGGGCGGTCTGCAAACAAAAGGCGATCAGACTCGTTCAGAACCTCGGGCGCTATTGCCAAACCAAAGGCAACGGTCTTGCCCGATCCGGTTTGGGCCGAAACCAAAAGGTCGCGCCCCGCCACACCCTCGGCCAATACGGCCAATTGCACGGCAGTCAGGGTCTCATATCCCTTTTCCGCCAATGCCGACGCCAAAGGCGTGGCAATTGCCAAATCCATCATCTTTTTTTATCCCAAAGGGGGGTGCCATAGCACCCGGTACACCAAACGGCACCCTCACCCTTTGCCTGCGTTGGGCCTCCCTGCCACGAACGCGCACCCCGGATGTTTCGGGCCGATCTGGCGGCCTTACAGAGAATGGGCTGTGCTGTATAGGCCCTAAATCCGCGCGACCTTGGTCTTCTGCGAGTTTGGGCCCGAAAATGTAACGGGCCCCCAAATTCAATGAGGGCCCGAAATCACCAAGATCGTGCGATTAAACCCCGCCGCAGGTGCTGCCTTCGCGCGCCGCGGTGTTGCGCGGCGGGCAAAGTCCGGAGCGACGGTCAATCAAACCATCGGCGCCATAAAGCACGTCAAAGCCGGACACATCCGATGGTGACTGCATTGCCAAGACGGGGACGCCCAGCGATGACAAAAGGACGGTGGCAAGAATGAGTTTCATGATCAATTCCATATTGGTTGTGGTCGATCCGTCATCCTAGACAGGAAGGCACGCCCAGCGACATCACCCAAAGCCCGGCGAAATCCACCCATTCTTGCGACTTTGGTCCCCCTAGTCGCGCAGCAGTTCGTTGATTGATGTTTTAGAGCGTGTCTGCGCATCCACCTTCTTCACGATGACCGCGCAGTACAGATTGATTCCGCCCTTGGACGGCATCGAGCCGGCAACGACCACCGAACCGGCCGGGACTTCGCCGTACATCACATCTCCTGTCTCGCGGTCCACAATCTTGGTTGATTTACCAATAAACACGCCCATCCCCAAGACTGATCCTTCACGGATGATGCAGCCTTCGACCACCTCAGAGCGTGCGCCGATAAAGCAGTTGTCCTCGATGATCGTCGGGCCTGCCTGCATAGGCTCCAGCACGCCGCCAATCCCAACGCCGCCAGACAAGTGCACATTCTTGCCGATCTGGGCGCAAGAGCCGACCGTCGCCCATCCGTCAACCATGGAACCTTCATCGACATAGGCGCCGATATTCACGAAGGACGGCATCAGAACCACCCCTTTGGCGATATAGGCTGAGCGGCGAACGATGGATCCGGGGACGGCACGAAATGCGGCCGCTCGCCAATCAGCCTCGGTCCAACCCTGCCATTTCGACGGCACCTTGTCCCACCAGTTGGACCCGCCATTGCTGCCCGAAATCTCGTACATATCGGTCAGTCGGAACGACAAAAGCACCGCTTTCTTGGCCCACTGATTGACATGCCAGTCTTGTCCGCGCTTCTCGGCCACGCGCAACTTTCCCGAATCCAAGGCTGTCAGCGTTTCTTCGATCGCATCGCGCGCCTCGCCTTTGGTGGCGGGGCTGATGCCATCGCGGGCCTCCCATGCGGCTTCGATTGCAGTTTCCAATGCGGCATAGCTCATCGCGGACCTCCCGGTAAGATTTTCCGCCCTATACCGTTCCGCGCCTTGTCATGCAATCGTCGCGCATTTTCATGCGAACGGGGGCCGTCTTTCGGCCCCCGTTTCCAAAGTAATTCTTGGATGATCAGAACGAATAGACGAACGAAAGGCCCAACTTGTTTTCCGACTTCACGGCACGGGAATCGTTATATTCTGTCAGGTAGCTAAGACGGGTGGCAAACATGTCAGCCATCTTGAAATTCAATCCGATGTCATTGTTCACGCGCAATGCGGTATCGGAATACAAAACGTCCGTGTCATTGGTGGCGAACATCGTTTCGCCCAGTTTCCAAAACAGTCGTGAAGACGCGATATATCCAATTTCTTGGGTGCTATCGCCCAAACCATCTTCAAGATAGCTTAGCCCGACACCCGCCTGCACGCGCCAACTCATCGTTGTGGTGTTGATCAGCCTGTAGCCTGGACCAAAGCCCAAAAACCCATCGGTTTTCACTTCGGGGGCTGTTGTGGCCAAACCGTCGGTGCTGACCCGGCCTAGTGCAAAGCCGTAAAGACTGTCGTTCAGGAAATAGTTCAAATCATAGATTCCGAAAGCGTCTTTCTTTGTAACCACGCCGGCAGTTTCGGCGTAATTGATCGCAACGCCAACGGTTTGCAGGAAGGGCCCGCTTGCATATCGTAAGCGCGCACCCATGCTGAATTCATTGGAATCTGTGGCGCCTGCCGTTCCGTTGAACCCGGCAGACGCGCTGCCAGAAAGACCTTGCCGATAATCTGGCGAGCCGAAACGATAAGCGTCCTCAGCCCGGGCGATATCGTCGATGGCAGCTTGGTTTATGTCATCTATCTGATCATTCAGCGCCGTGATGCCGGTTAAACCGTCTTGCGCGAAACCAGATGTTGCTGCCATCAGCAGCGCGGCGGCTGCTGCGCCTGCAAATAAGAACCTATGTGTCATAAGAAAGCCTTCAATCAAGTGTGAACCGCGCAGGATAGCGTTGAGCGACCTTGCCATCCTTTGCCCGGTCCAATCCTGATCTGTGTCAGGATAAAGATCACTGCGGCGCGCCTGCAGCAAAGTTTCGCGTGGACGCGGCGCCCTGACAGAGATTTGGGCCTGTTAACCGGGTCGGCTCGGGCGGCAAGAGGTTGGTTTTCGCAGCGACTGCTGGGAACACCATTGACAGAGTCAAACCCAATGTATTTTACTAAACCGATTGGTAAAATTATACCGAATAAGGGAAGTGCATGCTGCAAGAACGCATCGAAGGCAAATGGCTTGCGGCTTTTCGTCGGGTCTTTGCGCTGAATGGCATAGGGAAAGGCACGCAGGTTGCGATCCTGTCTGAAACCCAATCACGACCGGTTCTGGTGCATCTGTGCGAGTTGGCCGCCTACGATCTGGGGGCAGATTTTTGCATGATTTGTATGCCGACACCGCCGCAGACCGCCCCTGTGCCCGTAAAATCAACCGGCACGTCGTGGGCCATTCAGCAAAACCGCGCCGTAATCGAGGCGCTGAAGCGCGTCGATATCGTGATCGATTGTACCGTTGAGGGCTTGATTCATGCCCCGGAATGGCCCGAGATAGAAGAGGCTGGCCGCGCCCGTCTACTTGTGATCACCAACGAGCACCCAGAAATCCTTGAACGGTGCGAGCCGCGGGCAGAACTTGGCCCCAAGGTGCAGCTTGGCGTTCAAATGCTGCGCGAGGCGTCAGAAATGCGCGTCACCTCGGCCGCCGGAACAGATCTGACGGTTGATCTGCGGGGCGCGCCCTGCGGCGGCACGGCGGGCTTTGGCACAACGCCGGGTTCAGTGGCGCATTGGCCGGGCGGCCTGTGCCTTGCCTTCCCCGGACAAAATGCGGTTAACGGGCGCATCGTCATGGATGTTGGCGATATGAATCTGACATTCAAGACCGCCCTGACCAGCAAGATTGCTTTCACCGTCATCGAAGACTTCGTCACCGAGATCGAAGGCGACGGCATCGACGCCCTGCATTTGCGCGAATACATGCGGGCCTGGGATGACAGGAACGCCTTTGGGCTTTCGCATGTTGGGTGGGGAATGAACCCAAAAGCGCAATGGGTATCGGCCGCGATGTATGACAAGCGCGACATGCAAGCCGTTGAATTTCGTGCCCTTGCCGGATCCTTCCTTTGGTCAACCGGCGCAAACCAATATGCTGGGCGGTTTACGCAAGGTCATTTCGACCTGCCAATGCGCAACTGCACCATCACCCTTGATGGCCGTGTCGTCGTGAAAGAGGGCGTCCTTCAAGGGGAACTGGTGCTTTAACGCACCGTTGGAGAAATCTATGTCGACCATCGCAGACTATTATGACCTGACCCGTATCCGCCCTGAGGTGCAAACCGTTCTGGCCCGAATTAACGCCATGGGTCCGGTCTTCGCCGCCCGTTCGAAGGGCATTGATGCCGATGCCAGCTTTCCGGTGGAAAACTACAAGGATCTTGCCGCCGAGGGGTTCTTGACCCTGACGGTGCCAAAGGATTTTGGCGGCCATGGGTTCAGCCTTGGCGAGTATGCCATGGTCGGGGCTGAGATCGGTAAGTATTGCGGTGCCACGGCGCTCACCTTCAACATGCACAACTCTTCGATGATGTGGTGCCGGTTCATGTATGAACTGCCCCACCTGACGGACGAAGATCGCGCTGCCTTTGCACCTTTGCGCGAACGGCAGTTTCGCCGCGCAGTGACGGAGCAAGGCATCTATTCGCAACCGATTTCAGAAGCCGGCCAAAACTGGACATCGAAACCTGCCCAAACGCAGTGCCGCAAGGTTGACGGGGGTTGGCTGATCAACGGGTTCAAGAAATTCGCTTCACTGGCGGGGTATTGCGACTACTACTCCATCGTCTGTACCGAGATTTTTGACGGGGTAGAGCCGCGTCACGAAGACACGATGATCTTTGTCGTACCGAAAGAGGCGACCGGTCTGATCGTTCAGGGCACATGGGATCCTTTGGGCATGCGCGGCACCAACAGCCGTGATCTGGTTCTAAAGGATGTCTTTGTGTCCGAAGACGACCTTATGATGCCGCGCGGCATATTCATCAAAACATTGCCGCACTGGCCGCATATGATGGCAACTTTAAGCCCAACTTACATGGGTGTGGCGCAAGGGGCCTATGATTTCACGGTCGCCTATCTGCGCGGCGAGGTAGAAGGCCAACCCGCAGCCGACCGCCGCATGTTCGCCACTAAAAGGATGGCAGTGGCCAAAATGTATGCGCGACTGGCCAATATGCGCGCCCTTTGGTGGCAAGTTTTCATGGAGGCGCAGGGTTTTCCGTCAAAGGCGCAGGTTCTGCGCATGTATGCGGCCCAGTATAACGTAATGGAGGGTGTTCAGGAAATCGCTGCGCTTGCCATACGCACCTGTGGCGGGCAATCCATGCTTAAGTCTATGCCTTTGGAACGGATGTACCGCGACAGTCGTTGCGGTGCGTTGATGCTCCCCTATACATCTGAAATCATGGAAGATTATCTATCCGTCCTAACGCTTTACGACATGGACGAGTTGGAGACCTCGCCCGGAGATGAGGGTGGTGCACGCGCATCCTTGTGGCGTGGGGACGCGGGCACACTCAAGGGATTGCGCTAACGTGGCCGTCGAACGCGTTGAGGTTGTTGGCCAAATTCCCGCCCCGCCCGAGGCGGTATGGGCCATAGCGGGCGATTTTTGTGGAAGTTGGCACCCCGCCATCGCCTCTATCCGCGCGGAACGTGGACCCGGCGGCGCGTTGGTTCGGGCCTTCACCGTGCATGGGGAGGAGCGTCTTTTCCGCGAACTGGTGATCTATCGGTCGGACAGCGACCGCTGCCTTTCCTATTTGGCTTTGGAAGGGATCGATGGCGCGGAACGTTATGTTGGCCGCATCGTCATAAGCCCGTCGGAAACTGGCTGCAGCGTGACATGGTCGGCCGAGATCACCGCCGCCAGCATGCGCGCGGCACAAATCGCGGCGGGTACCAAGCTGATCTTTGAGTCGGGGCTTGCAGGGTTGAACGCAGCCGTTGAAGCAGGGCAATTTCATCTGCCTGGGCCGCTCGTCAAGGAAAGTGTGTCGGAGCTAACCACCCTGACCCTTTCAGGCAACCCAACGCTGGCGCTCACGGTCACCCCGCAACGAGAGGGTCCGTTGGTTTTGTTTCTGCACGGCATCGGAGGCGCGCGTGGCAACTGGGCAGCGCAATTGCACGCCGTTGCACCCTTCGCGCGCGCTGCGGCGCTGGATTTGCGGGGGTATGGCGACAGCACGCTTGGTCCTGCCCAGTCCACCGTCGATGATCATTGTGACGATATCCTGCGCGTGATGCAGGCGATTGGCGCAGATCAGTTGATCCTTGTCGGCCTATCTTTCGGGGCGTGGATCGCCACCTCTTTCGCCTTGCGCTACCCCGACAAGATGCACAGCTTGGTGTTGTCGGGGGGATGCACCGGCATGTCCGAGGCAAGCCCCCAAGAGCGCGAAGCGTTTCGCCATTCACGTGAAGTCCCTTTGAACGCCGGGCAGACCCCAGCCGATTTTGCCCCAGCGGTGGTCAAAGTGCTTTCCGGGCCAAACATCACCCCCGCGGTACAGGCGGAGCTTCTTGCCACGATGTCGGTCATCCCTGTAGCGACCTATCGCGACGCGATTACGTGCTTTACAAATCCGCGCGAACAGTTTGATTTTTCCAAGGTGAACCTGCCCGTCCTTTTGATAACTGGTCAGCATGACCGGCTTGCGCCGCCGACGGAAATACGCGAGGTGGCCCGCCGTATTACCGCGTTTGCCCAACAGCCTGACGTGCGCTTTGAACAAATCTTGGATGCAGGGCATCTGTGCAATCTGGAACAACCCAGTGCCTACAACAAAGTTCTGGTGGATTTCATTGAAGGTCGTCTTCGATGAACAGCCTCTCGCCACGCGCGAAAAACAAGCAAGAAAAGGAACATCGCATCCTTAAGGCCGCGCTGTGGGTGTTTTGCAATCAAGGCTATTCAGGTGCGTCGATGGATGCCATCGCGGCGCGGGCCGAGGTATCCAAACCGACGATTTATCAATACTTTGGCACAAAAGAACAGCTATTCGGCGCGATCATGCTGTCTGGCCGAGATCGGATGTTGGATGCCTTTTCTCATCCTGCGCCGGGGGAAATGGTGCGCGACCTTTACAGCTTTGCCTGGGACTACGCGGACACGGTGATGAGTCCCGAATTCCTGTCGCTGGCCCGATTGATCATCGCCGAGGCGCAGCGGTTTCCCGAAATTGGACGCGCCTATCAGGCCTCTGGTCCCGATCGTCTGCTGCGCGGGATCATGGATTACCTGATCACCCAGCGCGCCGCGGGCCATCTTGTCTTTGACGACGCCGAATTGGCCGCCCAAGATCTTTGGGCGTTGATCCTTTCAGCCCCTCGCAATCAGGCGCTTCACATTCCCGACCCCTTGCCCAACCGCGCCGATATAGCCCGTTATCTTCACAACGGGTTGGGCGTTTTTTTGCGCGCCTATTCCGCACATCCCTCCAACGATCTGGCCAGTCTCGCCACGATCATCGCCGCAGCCTAAGGACATGCCATGACCCCCGACGCCTATATTGCCCTGCCTGAGTCCAAGTTTGCCACCGTTGCCCTTGTCGATACCAATGGTTTGCTGCGCGGACAGATGGTGTCGACACAAAGCCTAAAAGGGATCTTGAAGAACGGCATGGGGATGGCGCCCGCTCAACTGGCCCTGGACCCCACAGATCAACTGCTTGACATGCCGGGCGTGACAGATGGCACGGGCGATTTTCACGATGCCGTGCTGGTGGTTGATCCATTGACAGCCAGATCGATCCCTTGGGCAAAACCCGGCTATGACATGCTGATGTTGGCACAATATTCGGGCGAGACGGCGGCACTCTGCCCGCGTTCGATCCTGCACAAAGTGCTGACGCGGGCGACCGATGCAGGGCTGATCGCGAAGTATGGGATGGAACTGGAATATACCCTTTTCGATGAGACCGGCGAGAGCGCAAAGGAAAAGGGGTATCGCAACCTAAAGACGGCGACCCAGCATGCCAGTCATGATCTGGTTCTGTATCAAGCCGTTCAATCGGAATGGTACGAAGCTGTCGCCGAAATGTGTGGGCCGCTTCGGATCAATCTTGCCAAGATGCACGAAGAGATTGGCGGCGGCTTCATGGAGGCCTGCATTGCCGCCGGCGAGGGGCTGGGGCCCGCAGATCAACTGGTGATCTTGAAAAACTTCCTGCGTGCTCTGGCAATGCGCCAAGGCAGATCGGTTACCTTCATGCCGCGGTGGAGCGAAAGCGCAGACAGTCAATCGATTCACGTGCACATCAGTTTGACCGATGCAAAGGGCAACTCCGTGTTTCATGACGCCGCAGAGCCGAAGGGCATCTCGCGGCGGTTCCGCCATTTTCTGGGAGGGTTGCAAAGGTATCTGGGGGACATGAGCCTTTTATGTCTTCCCACCGTGAATTCGTATCGCCGATTTGCACCCGGCACTTTTGCGCCGCCTGGCCTGACATGGGGATATGAAAACCGGACGACGTGCCTGCGTGTCGTCGGGCATGATGCAGGCTCTTTACGGGTGGAAAATCGTCTGCCGGGAGCCGACAGCAACCCCTATCTGACCGTCGCGGCAACTTTGGCTGCAGGCGTTTCGGGTATTTTGGAACAGATAGAACCGATGGAAGAGATATTGGGCAACGGTCATCTTGCACCGCCGCAAGGTCCGGATTTCGCGCGTTCGATGCCAGAAGGTATCTCTAGATTGCGCGGCTCCTCGTTTGCGCGCGATTGGCTGGGCGAACGATTTGTTGAAACTTTCTCTGCAACGCGGCAAAGTCAATTTGATCAGTTCCGGGCCAAGGTGCCCGACGTCGAACTGGAGCGATTCTTTGATTTGGGGTAGCCGGGAATGACGACTGATCCGACGTTGCGCAGCCGGTTTGTTGAAGGAATGGCCCGCGCAGCCACTTTCGTTTCTGTGATCACTTCGGATGGCCCGTCAGGACGCATAGGGGTGACGGTGTCGTCGATGACATCCGTTTCGGCCGATGGAGCCGGGCCGTCGCTGCTGTTTTGTGTGCACCATCGCAGCCAATCTGCATCTGTCCTTTTGGGAAATCGGGCCTTTTGCGCCAATCTTCTGCACGAAGGACAACAAGGGGCATCTGATCTGTTTTCGGGCCGCCAAAACATCGAGGTGTCGGAGCGGTTTGATCAAGTGGAGTGGATCGCCGGAGAGTCCGGCCAACCGGTTCTGGCAGGATCGACCGCCAGTTTTGAATGTGAGTTGGGTACAGCCGTGCTGTGGGAGACGCACTACATCATCGTCGGTAAGGTGACGAAAGTGCATCTATCCGACGATCCAGCGGCATTGCTATACGGCCAGCGGGCATATCGCCGGGCCGTTTCGATGCCGGGCGCGTAGGCGCGCTTACCGATTCGGTTGGCCTTCGATCTATTGATGAGCCTATTGTCAGCTGTGACCGGCCGAAATCCAAACAAGTCAACCACCTAGCAAAACCCTGACGAATTTCTTGACAGGTACAGATTTCGTCCTTTATGACATCGATGACATGACACCGATGTCATAAGCCTTTGGGAGAGGGCGATCTCGGCGTTATCTTGGGGGGAAATTGCGTTTTGGCCACGATCTATGACGTCGCAAAGCAGGCTGGGGTTTCCGCAAAGACGGTCAGCCGTGTGCTGAACGGCGACGGCCCGGTTGGCGCAGCGACCCGTGAGTCTGTGGAACTGGCGATGCGCGATCTTGGCTTTGTTCGCTCCAACGCAGCCAGAATGATGCGTGCGCAGAAATCTGGACTTGTTGGGCTGATCACTGGGGCAATTTCTGCCAAGAACCAGACGCCATACAAGCAGGGTCTTCCCGATCTGTTCATCGTTCAGGGCATTCAAGCGGGCATGGCGCAAGCCGGCATGACCATGATGATCGCCGATACAACGGGTCGCCAAGACCGTGTGCCGCATCTGATTGACACCTTTATCTCGCACCGGGTCGAAGGATTGATCTATGTGGCTGAATTTCACCAAGAGGTCAGCCTTCCTCCCGTTCCCGAAGACACGCCAATGGTCTTGGTGAACTGCTTTGATCAGCGCGGCACACCGGCCGTTTTGCCGGATGACCGCCGTGGTCAGCGTGACCTTGTGACCCGCCTGATAACGGCCGGGCACCGCCGCATCGCCTATCTTGCCCTGCGCCCCGACATGGTAGCAGGCCAACTGCGGCCCGCGGGCTACCGCGATGCACTATCGGCGGCGGGCATTGCAATTGATCCTGCGCTATTGGCGCATTGCGCCTTTGATGAACCCGTCATTGGACCCCAATTGCTTTGGGACCTGATAAACGACATGATGGGCCTTCCCAATCCGCCGACGGTCATCTGCTGCGGAAACGATCAAATGGCGATGATGGTTTACGGAATCTTGCGATCGATGGGGCGAAAGATGCCTGACGACATTTCGGTCGCTGGTTATGACAATTATCAAGTCATCGCCGAAACCCTTTTTCCGCCGCTGACAACGGTAGATCTACCCTATTCCGCCATGGGACTGCGCGCAGCGCAGCGTCTGATGGCCATGATTTCCGGCGAAAGCCGGGATGACCGTTCCCCGACACTTGTCGAGGGGCCGGTACATTGGCGCAATTCGGTAACCGAGCGTGCGCTAACGAATGCCTTGTAACCAAGCCGTCAGGGAGGATTGACGCAAATGACCAACGCAAAATGGGTGGCCGGTGCCTTTGTCGCCGCAACCGCATGGGGCTCTGTCGCAGCAGCCCAAGAAACGCTGACCATGTGGTATCACGGGGCCGGCAACGAAGGCGAAGCCAAGGTGCTGAACCAGATCATCACCGACTTCAATGGCAGCCAAGCCGATTGGAAAGTTGAACTCCAAAGCTTTCCGCAAGCCGCCTATAACGACTCGGTTGTCGCGGGCGCTCTGGCGGGCAATTTGCCCGACATCCTGGATGTGGACGGTCCGGTTATGCCGAACTGGGCATGGGCAGGCTATATGCAGCCGCTGACGATCGACGAAAGCAAGATTGCGAATTTCTTGCCAGGTCCAAAAGGCATGTGGGACGGAAAACTGTACTCGATCGGCCTGTGGGATGCTGCTGTGTCTCTGGTGACCCGTCAGTCGATTCTGGACGAATTGAAACTGCGCACCCCTACACTGGCAGAGCCATGGACCTTGGAAGAGTTTAACGGCGCCATGGAAGCAGCAAAGGCTTCGGGCAAGTTCGAATACGCTCTTGACCTTGGCACCGCCTGGACCGGCGAATGGTACCCCTATGCCTTCTCGCCCCTCTTGCAGTCTTTCGGCGGCGACCTGGTTGACCGTTCAACGTACAAGACGGCCGAAGGCGCGCTGAACGGCGAAGCGGCCATGGCGTTTGGCAACTGGTGGCAGAGCCTGTTCACAAATGGCTACGCTCAGGCCACGCAAGACGGCGCTGACCGGGATTCGGGCTTTGGTGCTGGCAAATATGCGTTCTCGTGGAACGGTAACTGGGCCGCTTTGGGCGCTTTGAAGGCGTTTGATGACACCGTATTCCTGCCCGCGCCGAATTTTGGTGCTGGTGCGAAAATCGGTGCGGCTTCTTGGCAATTCGGTGTGTCGGCAAAATCGGCGCATCCTGATGGTGCATCGAAGTTCATCGAATTCGCACTGCAAGACAAATATCTGGCTGATTTCGCCAACACCACCGGTCTGATCCCGGCCACCGCGACCGCAGCCGCAATGACCGAAAACTACAAGGAAGGCGGCCCACTGGCGGTTTACTACAGCATGACAGAGGCAAACGCACTCGTACGTCCGGTCACTCCGGGCTATGTGGTGCAGGCCAAGGTCTTTGAAAAGGCCCTTGCTGACATCGCCAACGGTGCAGACGTGGCGGCAACCCTCGACGCCGCAACCGACGAGATCAACGCCGATATCGAAAAGAACGGCGGCTACGGCCACTAACTCCTCCCGGAGTCTGCTGGGGGGCGGTCAGCCGCCCCCCAGTTTTTCAAACATACCCGATCCTTAACAAGGGGATGCGCAGGATGGCTTCCAAGTTCACAGTGTCGCACCGTGCTGGCTGGCTTATGGCAGGCCCTGCCTTCGGGCTGATGGTGATGTTCATCCTCGTGCCCTTTTTCTTTGCCTTCGCCCTTAGCTTTACAAATCAGCGATTGATTTCGCCCAACCCCACCGAATTTGTCGGCCTGTCAAACTATCGCCAATTGCTGGGCGTGGGTATGTTGACGCTAGAGCCGGTAAAGGACGACGCCGGTATTGTTCAGTTGAAGGATGGCGCGCCTGAATATCCGGCCCTTCGCAGCTTTACCCGCAAGAACCCCGACTATCCCCACCTAGACGGCATGCGCGAGTTGTTCAGCTTCAACTTGAGCGGGGACAAGATAACCTATGTTTTGGCCCGCGATGTTGTGTTCATAAAAGCTGTTCTGAACACCTTCTTGTTCGTGCTGATCGTGGCCCCATTGCAAGGTGGTCTGGCATTGGGTCTGACGCTGCTGATCAACCAAAAACTGCGGGGCATTAACGTCTTCCGAACCATTTATTTCATGCCTGTCGTTGTTTCCATTGTCGTCGTGTCGATTTTGTGGCGCATCATTTATGATGGAAACAACGGACTTTTGAACAATATCCTGACTGGCTTAAGCTTTGGAGCCTTTCAGCCAGTCAACTGGTTGGGCGAAACCTCAACCGCCATGGGTGCCATCATTGCCATGTCTGTCTGGCAGGCCGTGGGTTTTCATATGGTCATCTGGCTGTCCGGTTTGCAAACCATCTCGCCCACCTTGTACGAGGCGGCATCGATTGAGGGGGCGTCGAAATGGCAGGTGTTTCGGTACATCACTTGGCCGGGGCTAAAGAACACCGCTGTCCTTGTGCTGATCGTTATCACGATGCAGGCTTTTGGGCTGTTCGATCAGATCAATGTAATGACCAAAGGCGGCCCCTTGGACAGCACACAAACCATCGTGTTTCAGGCCATCGAACGTGGCTACGGCAAACAGGACATTTCCGGCGGATCGGCAATTTCGGTGCTTCTGTTCCTGCTGGTGCTGTCCGTGTCGCTGATCCAGCGATATCTTACCCGCTCCGTGGAGGCTAAGTGATGACCACAAATGACAACCACGGCCTCCGTCTTATTGTGCGCTATCTTGTGCTTATCTTGATCGCACTCATGTTCTGCTTTCCGCTCGTGTTCATGATCATCTCGTCTTTCAAACCCGACCAGCAACTGTTGCTGGATTCGGGAAACATCCGCGCCTTTTTGCCGGTCGGGGACCTGAGCTTTGATAATTATTCCGAAGCTTTCGCGCGGGCACCTATCGCTCTTTTCATCTTCAACTCGGTCTTTGTGACCGCAATAACGGTGACACTGTCATTACTTCTATGCTCGACGGCGGGATTTGCCTTTACCTTTATGGAATGGCGCGGGCGCAAACTTGCCCTGTCGATCATTCTGGCGACCCTGATCGTCCCTTTTCAGGCAATCGCCATTCCGCTGCTGCTGCTTGCCTCTAAACTGCCGTGGATCGGGATGGATGGGCTGACTTGGGGTTGGCTCAATTCCTACCACGTCCAGATTATCCCCTTCATCGCTGATGGGTTGACGATTTATCTTTTCGCTCAGTACTTCAAAGACTTGCCAGGTGAGTTGATTGAGGCCGCCCGGGTTGAAGGGGCCTCTTGGTGGCAGATCTATCGCAAGGTGGTGATGCCGCTGTCCGGCCCAGTGCTTGCAACGGCCGCAATTTTGAAATTTCTGGCCATGTACAACCAGTATCTATGGCCGCTGATGGTCGTTCAGGAAGAGGGTTACCGTCCCGTCATGGTCGGGCTGCAGTACTTTTTCCAGTTGAACATCGCCTGGGGAGAAGTGATGGCCTATCTCAGCCTGATCACCGTCCCCGTCCTTGCCTTCTACCTTTATCTGCAAAAAGCCTTCATCGCGTCGATCGCGTCGACGGGTGTGAAGGGCTAAGGAAACATCATGGTTATCGCACTTGACAAAAAATGGATCTGGGACAGTTGGTACGCCAAAGACGGTGACCTTTATCATGGATTTTTTCTTCAAGCAGACACCAGTCTGGGGGATCCAGATCTGCGGCACCTGAACGTCACGCAGGGCCATGCCACGTCAAAAAATTTGGTGAACTGGACCCACTTGGGTACGATGTTTACCCCGCAGCGCAATGGCCCTGCGTGGGATGACAGCACGACGTGGACGGGTTCAGTTGTGCAAGATGATGCAGGTGTCTGGCATCTTTTTTACACAGGCACCTGTCTTGCTGAAAAGTCGATGTACCAACGAATTGGTCATGCAACGTCTAAGGATCTTCATTCTTGGGTTCGTGTGGGTGATGGGCTGTGTCTTGATCTTGTTGGCCCGAATGCTGACACTTATGAGAAGGATCATATGGTCGGGCATTGGCACGACCGGGCGATGCGCGATCCCTGGGTCATGCGCGATCCTGACAGCAAGGGCTGGCTGATGTATTTCACCGCGCGCGCGCCCGGTATCCCAGAGGCAAATGCGGGCGGCGCCATCGGGTTTGCCACATCCCCTGATTTGCAAACTTGGACATTGCGCCCTCCGGTTTTTACGGGCGGCTTCGGTCAGTTGGAAGTGCCGCAAGTTTTTACGCAGAATGGTCATTGGTACTGTCTGTTTTGTACCGCTGGTCCCCAATGGTCGGACCAGTACCGCGCCGAAAATCCACAGCCGCCGGTTACCGGCAATCACTATCTGATTTCAGACCATCCACGTGGCCCATGGCGGGTGGCCCCTGGTCCATTTCTGGATGGTGCAGAACCGTGCCAGCGTTATGCGGCGCGCATCGTTGACGGGCCGAACGGCCTTGTCATTTTGGGATTTGCCGACACAGGCAAGGCCACTTTTGGTGGATATGTGATGGATCCGGATCCTGTTCTCATAGGTGCAGATGGTCTGCTTTCCATAGCTTCAACGTCCAAGACATCGGAGTAGATCATGGCGCGCATCACCCTGAAAGGCCTTAAGAAAAGCTACGGCAATGCCCATGTGATCAAGGGCGTGGACATTGACATCGAGGATGGCGAATTCTGCGTGTTTGTCGGGCCCTCAGGTTGCGGCAAATCTACCTTGTTGCGCATGATCGCGGGTCTTGAAGATATCTCGGGTGGGGACCTGAACATAGGGGATCTGCGGGTAAATGATCTGCCCCCGAAAGACCGCGGCGTGGCCATGGTCTTTCAGTCCTATGCCATTTTCCCCCATATGACCGTGCGCGAAAACGTGGCCTTTGGCTTGACCGTTTCTGGGGCATCAAAGCAGGAAAAAGAGGCCAAGGTTGCTGAAGCCGCGCGTATTCTGCAGATGGAGCACCTTCTGGATCGCCGTCCGTCGCAACTGTCGGGCGGGCAGCGGCAGCGCGTTGCGATAGGGCGGGCCATTGTACGCAAGCCACGAGTGTTCTTGTTTGACGAACCCCTGTCAAATTTGGACGCCGCCCTGCGGATGGACATGCGGATGGAGATCGGGAAACTGCACCAGCAACTGGGTGCAACCATGATCTACGTCACCCACGACCAAGTCGAAGCCATGACATTGGCAGACAAGATTGTGGTTCTGAAAGACGGCTTGGTTCAACAGATCGGCGCGCCGATGGACCTGTACCACAACCCGTCCAATCTTTTCGTCGCGGGATTTTTGGGCGCCCCTTCGATGAACTTCATCACGGTGCAAGTAACGGCCATAGACGGGGACAAGGTTCTTGTTTCCGGGCCGGGTTTGAATGACGTCGCCGTTTCGGGCAAAAGGGGGCCCTTTACGGTGGGGCAAACCGCAATTCTGGGGCTGCGTCCGCAATATCTTGGCGTGAATGATGATACGGGCTTGGGGAAATTGCACGGTAAAGTGGCCCTAAGCGAACGTCTAGGCGCAGAGACGGTGATAGAAGTCACCCAAGCGTCGGGCCTTCCCGTCATTGCAACATTGTCGCGCGATGTGGTGTTTGATGTTGGATCAGACGTAAATTTATCCTTCGACCCGGATCACGCCCATCTTTTTCAGCCTGACGAAAGCTTTACCAAGAACGCTCATTAAGGCATTGCAGTCACAAAAGACCAAATTTTTGCTTGATTAAGATCGTATTGCCAGTCACTTTCAGCGCGAAGCTGAATGGTTTGCTTGAATGTCCCGGATGTCTGACATCTCTACCTACCTTTTTGAACGTGGCGAAACATCAGTCACGGATTTGGCGCGTATTCTTGGCGCATCATTGGCGACGGTTCGGCGGGATCTGAACGTGCTGGAACATCAAGGCTTGATCGAACGGTCTCATGGTGCAGCACGTTTGGCGGCACGGGCCAAGACAGAAGTGGGCCACAAGTCGCGCGAAGAGCAAAATCTTGTTGCGAAGCGATCGATCGCAATGACGGCCTACGCATTGCTTAGACCAGGAAATACCATCCTGCTAGACGCCGGAACCACTGTTCTGCAATTGGCGCGGCAGATCAAACTTGCCCCGCTACCGCTGACCATCGTTACCAATGGACTGGCTGTGGCGCAGGAGTTAGCCGATGTTCCCATCGTCAATCTTTGCCTGTTGGGTGGTCGATTGCGCACAGGTCACCTTTCGGTCGTCGGTCCCTTGGCAGAAACGATGCTGTTGAACCTCTGGCTCGATTTCGCGTTTCTGGGCACGTCCGCTCTTTCGGATGACCTTTGGCTGACAAGTTATGATGCTGACGAAGCGCAGTTGAATGCACTTATGGCCAGCCGAGCCGAGCGTTTGGTTTTATTGGCAGATCAGAGCAAGATGAGCCGGCAGGCCACCTATGGTGTCCGGCACCTTTTGTGTGAAGACACTTTGATCACTGACAAGGCACCACCGGATGGCTTGGTTGCATCGGCCGTTCAGACGGGCATCAAGATACTTGTGGCCAAGGAACAAGATCATGCCTGAATTCGTTGCAAGCGTAGATGGGGGTGGAACAAAGACTGAAATTCTTTGGTCCGATCGATCCGGGAACACTGGTCGTTATCGCATCGAATCCGGGTGCAATCCGCAAGATTCGGATGATTGGCTGGCGCCAATTCGCAGCGCCCTTTCAATGGTTCCTAATCCGCCGCTGCATGTGACATTTGGGATCCCAGGCTTTGGTGAAATTCCGAGTTTAGATCGCAGGATTGAGGCCATCCTTCGCGGTCTTTTCCGCCAATGCACCGTTTTTAATGACGTGCAGTTCGCCTTTCACGGCGCCTTTCCAGATGGAAACGGTGTCTTGATCCTTTCAGGAACGGGGTCAATGGCTTTTGCATCCGGGCCCGATGGTACCCACCGAGTCGGCGGCTGGGGTGATGCTTTTGGGGATGAAGGCAGCGCCTACTGGATCGGCCGCAGGGCCTTGGCAGTGGCAAGCCAAATGATTGATGGGCGCCATCCAGATACCGGCTTCGCGGATAATCTATCGCGCCAGCTTGGCTGTAAGCGCGATGATGGCGTCTTCGCCTTGATGTCGTGGGCTTTGGGTAAGCCTCGATCATCGATTGCCGCAATTGCCTCTTTGGTCAACAGGTTAGATTTGGAAGAACAACCGACCGCAAAGGTCATTTTAACAGACGCGGCGGCTGAATTGTATTCGCAGGCGAGAGCGGCTGCCCAATTGGCTGGCCTAAATTCGGTCGTGCCATGGTGCTGCTCCGGATCGGTTTTCAAAAGCGAAACGGTCAAACGAACCCTTAGCACCCTTATGGGTTCAAACCCGCAAGAGCCAAAACAATCGGCATTACTGGGCGGGATTTGCGCCTCGGCACGCGCGGTAGGTTGGCCAATGGGCTTTTTGGGACAGGAAGGATGAAGGACACTTCATGACGATCGCGCTCACCGCACTTACCACTTTGCCACAAGACCATGAAAAGGGGACACGCCGGGGCCTTACCTCGGTCTGCTCTGCCCATCCCTTGGTTATCGAAGCAGCGCTGATTGAAGCAGCAGAAATCGGACAAATCGCCTGTATCGAGGCGACCTGCAATCAGGTGAATCAGGATGGTGGCTACACAGGGATGACGCCTGAGGATTTTCGGAACTTCGTTATGGGAATTGCCGTTCGCCTTGGCTTTCCATCAGACCGCATTGTCTTGGGCGGCGATCACCTCGGCCCAAACCCATGGCGCAAGGGGCCTGCATCTGTGGCGATGGAAAAGGCGATCTGTATGACGCGGGCCTATGCTGCCGCAGGATTCGCAAAAATTCATCTCGACGCGTCAATGCCGTGTCGTGATGATCCGGTGCCATTGGATGTTGGAACCATGGCGCAGCGTGCTGCTCTATTGGCGCAAGCTGCAGAGGACGGGGCACGACAGTCAGGTCACCCTTCCCCGGTTTACATTATCGGCACCGAAGTGCCTGTTCCGGGTGGGGCCGCCGAACATTTGAACTCGTTGACCCTTACCGCGCCTCTGGATGCTGCGGAAACCATCGCAATTCATATTCGCGCCTTTTCCGATAATGGCCTTGAATCGGCTGTTTCTCGGATAATCGGTCTCGTGGTTCAGCCCGGGGTTGAATTTGGTCAAGACAATGTAATTGCTTATGCGCCAGGGGCGGCCCAAGATCTGGTTGATGCTCGTGCGGCGCTTGGCTGCGTGTTTGAAGCGCACTCCACCGACTATCAATCAGCGTCGGCTTTGCGGTCGTTGGTTCAGGGCGGATTTGGCATTCTCAAGGTCGGTCCGGGGCTTACATTCGCCTTGCGTGAGGCCCTCTACGCGTTGGACTTGATAGCTGCTGAGGTTTGCCCTGGGTACCTCGCGCAAACCTTGCCGCGAGCGATGGAGGCTATGATGCGAGATGACCCTGGGGATTGGCAACCTTACTGTCATGGGTCAATGAACGAACAGCGCCTGCAAAGGCACTTTGGGTATTCGGATCGCATTCGGTATTATTGGTCGCGCCCTCAAGCGATGGAAGCTGTTTCGAGCCTTTTGGCGGCACTTGATGGAGTTACAATTCCCGATCCCGTTCTTAGCCAATATCTTCCGCGGCTTGTTGGTACAAAAGCTAGGCCCCGTGAGTTGCTCATTTCGGCAATCCGTCTAGCTCTAAAGCCATACAGTGTGGCCTGTAGTGCGTAACGCTGATGCCCGCGTTAATTGATCGCAAACGCGCAACGGAACGGTCGACATTTTCGACGCCCTTTTTTCATATTTTGATGTTTTTTGTAACGCGAATGTCCCTGACATTGCTGTCAGGGCCATTTTTGATGAGTTTGTTTGTATATAGAGGACTGTCTTTGGTTAGGTTTGGCGGTGACCTACTCTCCCACGTCTTAAGACGCAGTACCATT
>CANHLE010000067.1 GCA_947461435.1 Paracoccaceae bacterium
ACATGCGCATCAAGGGTGAAATGCTGCTTTCCGACCCGCGCTTCTATTTGGCTCAAGTCTGCGAATGGTTGGGGATCGACAAGGGCCCAGAGGCAGTCGAGCAAATGCTTCACCCAGAGTCGTCGCCCTACGCTTGCATTGGTCCTGAAAACGCGCCGTTTGGAAATGATCCGAACTTTTTGAAAAACCCGAAACTCGATCTTGAACGCTTGGCGAAGATCAAGGAACCGTCGCTTTACGGACCGGTAGATTGGTTGAAAGGCGAGGAGTTTTCCAAGCCAGTGATCAAAGTCGCACGTCAGTTTGGATATGGGTAAGGGACCGCCTGTCGCATGTTGAATTCCATGAGTTTTGAAAAGTTGATCGATGGCGGTTTCGGCCATTCCGGGTCCACCCTCGCCCACTCGATGGCCGTTTTTAAAGGGTTTGTTTATGTGGGCACGTCGTCGCCATCGACAAAGTCGCCCGAAGATCGTGCACGAATTTTGCGGTTTAATCCATCTGATGAGACGTGGGAGACGATCTGGGAGTCGCCCATTTTCAAAATGGACGAACGGATAAAGGCAAGATCCACATGGCTTTCCACCGGAGGCGGTGGCGGACGGCGCCGGCAAGAAGCTGAGGCCGAGAAGATGGGGCGCGATTTTGGTTTGCGCAGCATGGCTGTCTTTCAGGGAAAGTCTGACAAGGAACCCTGCCTTTACGTTGGAACGATGTCGATTTGGGGCGGAACAATCTTAAGGTCCGAGGACGGAATCTCTTTTGAATCTGTTGCCGCGCCCGGCCTTGGTGATGACACGGTCATGTCGTTTCGGGCTTTGACAGTCTTGGGCGACAGGATCTTTGTTGCCCCGGTCGGAACCATCACCGAAGATCGAATTGATCGAAATCTCGCGCCATCTGCGCTGATCTTTGTTTCCGATGATCCCGCGTCGGGGAATTGGAAAGAAGCCAACATTCCTGACTTCGGCGATGACGCAAACGAGGGTGTGTTCTCCATGTCAGCGGCCCACGGCTATGTCTATGCTGGCACCGGAAGTCCAAAGCGAGGCTTTCAGCTTTGGCGCACAGACGCGCAAGGTGATGCACCGTTCACGTGGGAAAAGGTGCTGACAGACGGGGCCTTTCGATTCAATCACAGTCTGTCGACCGGTGCCATGGCGGAATTCGGCAGCGATCTTTACGCGGGTTCTGGGATTCCGGGCTTTGGCGTGGACATCGACAATGATGTTGGTCCTTCGGCTGCCGAACTTATCCGAGTTAGGGCTGACAAATCCTGGGATTTGATCATGGGAGAGCCGCGCTTTACCCCAGATGGTCTAAAGGTCCCGTTCTCAGCAATGGGTCCGGGCTTTGACAACCCGTATAATTCGGTGATCTGGGCGATGACCGTGCATGAGGGCACTCTTTATGCTGGAACGCACAATTGGGAGCCAAATGCGTGGGCCATGGCACGAGGCAGCAAAGAGATCAAAGGCGGATATGAGTTGTGGGCCAGTGCGGACGGGGATTCATGGACCAAGGTCATGGATCAGGGGGGCGGAAACTCCATGGGTTGCGGAGTGCGTACTTTATTGTCCACGCCCGATGGTCTGTTTGTTGGCACTTTGAACCATACAAAGCTGATCAAGTTTCAAGCAAAATTGCGCGGAAACCCGGATATAATTGGGGACGAACCGACCGGATTTGACGTTTGGCGTGCACGTTGAACGGCGCGCCAAGGGTTCACCCCAAGGCCAGCGCCACCACTGCGCCATCTTGTGCCCTGATTTGAACTGAAACTTCCGTGCCATCTGGCCGCCGAACTTTTGCACCACCATTTTGGGCCGTCAAAACAAAGCTTTTCGGTCGACCGGTCAGGCCTGACCCTGCTGATTTCGCAGCGGCCTCTTTGGCGCACCAACCGGACAGCAAGGCTTCAGGTGTTGACCCGAACACCTCTCTTTCGTCGGCAGAAAATCCACCTTCTGCCAAGAGAGACATATCGACAGACGTCACGTATTCGAAATCTGCACCGACCGGCCCAACTGCTGCTGCGGCAATCGCAGCACCGTTTGAATGCGAAATGGAAATCGTCGGCACGCTCAGTCCATTGTAACTGAGCACGTTTACAAAAGGCCGCCCCTCTGGTTCTGCCAGAATTTCGATGTCTGCCGGAAGTAAGGCAATGCCATCCTGCTGCATGATCCAAAACCGCACTGCCTCTTTGGCGGCAATGCGGCCCATAAGCCAGTCGCGACGACGTTTTGCAGGTCCGGAAAGCGCAGAATACACGGCCCGCTCAGCGCGGCTTAGGACTGTCGCCGACAAGACACGCTGCCAAATCCCGCCTGCGTCATCCAAGAAGCCGGTCGGAAACGCCGGTACGTGCCATACGATCGCTGACGGGTCAAAGCCGTTTAGCTGCACCCCGTACCATGCGTCACGCGGGCGATAGCGCGCCTCATAAAAGGTATGAGGAACTCTGAAGAAGCGATCGCGCCACCCGTAAACCTGAAATAGCAATGCGCCGCTAGAATCCCTGCCTTCGTAGTCTCCGCGCAAGAATTTGGCGTCCGTGGCAGAAACCGGACGACTTTCGGCGTCTTGGAACTGGATACGCCCTGAAATTTGCCCGCCGCCAGTGTCTTCGTTCCGCGCTGCGATCAGGTCAATTCGGTCGATTGACGACGGGAACGAACTGAAATCCGTTCCAAGTCCTTGTGCGATCCAAAACGCGGTCACATGACCAATCATGTCCAGAAGAACCGGATTCAACAAAAGCCCCGTCTCGTGCCCGGGGGTTCGCATCAACTGTTCAAGGGGGGTCGGAGCCAAGGTCGCATCAAGACCGCCCTCATCCCAAGACTGCAAGCTGGCGATGCCGTGGAACAATGGTCCGTGGAACATGCCCGTGGTGTAAAGATCTTCGTCAGACCATGTTGGGGCGCGCGGCGCTTTCAAAGGTGCAAGTTCCGGACCATTGCCCTGAAGATCAGTCCAACCTTGCGCTTCGAACAGCAGACGATCGCCGCGCAAAATCTGCACAGACGCCCCGAAATCAGCAACCTTCACAGCCCGAATGCGCAAGGATGCCGCGCCATCATCAAAGCTTACCCAATCGCGGGCACGGACATTTTCGAGTCTTGTGGGTGCGGCACCAAGTAAAGCGGCCGTCGCTTCGGCAACAATTTCAAGACTTACAGCCAAAGGAAGGACGGGCAAAGCCGTCAGCCCCTGATCAACGTCCGAAACAAAAGGGGTATAAAACACGTGATGGGCGATGAACGGGTCTTGCGCGGGGTCAAAGTCTGTCTCTGCGGTAAGGCTGTTCTGTGATTGGTCAAGAAGACGGTGCAATAGCGGGAACTGTGGTGGAAGGTTTGAGGAACCAGGCCCTGCAAGCGACGCCACCATAACGCTGGCTTCCATCTCCAAGAACTGTCGCATCAAGTCAAAATGGCCTGAAAGCGCATTTGCAAACCCAACATTTTCTCTGCCCACCGCCTTGTCACCCGCAGATGAAAGCGACAATTCGCGATCCTGTACCATGGTCGGCGTGGGCGAATATGAGGGGCCGGATTTTGTGGGCATCGACGCCGCGATGTCGCGTGCCAGACTTTCGGCCAGATCCTGTGGAAGCCGTACAAAGGGCAATGAATTATCAATAAACCGCGCCCGCGATTTTGCCGCCGGCGCTGCCAGTTCATGCGGGGTCAGACCGCGGCCTGCAAAAAGGGCTGAAACCGAAAAGTCTTTTCCGGCCACCCATAGCCGACCCAAACTTTGCAAAAACTGTCCAAGCCCGGATTTTCTGCGGCTGTCCAATGCAAGAACAACGGCTTCGCGTCCTTTAAGGGTGTCTTCCACAAAACCAGTCAGATTGGCTGAAGGTCCAATCTCAAGAAACATGCGAACGCCGTCTTCGTATAGCTTTTCAACGGTTTCCGTGAACCGAACGCGCGATGCCCATTGTCCGGCAGCAAGAATGCGGATGTCTACCGGATCATCCGGCATCTGTGCGGCCGTCATACAGGAATAGATCGGCAACTGCGGCACGCCAAAGTCCATGCCCCGATAAACTGCTTCGACTTGGGCGGCAACATCGCCGAACAGCGGGGTGTGGTATGCCCGATCAATCGGAAGGAACGAACACATCCCACCAAGAGCCCGCAAGGTGGCTGCGCTCTCTTCCATCTTTTCGCGGGTGCCATAAAGCACAGCCTGATGTTCGCAATTGTCCAGCGCAAGATGGATTGCCGGATCTTTCGCAACCATGTCCAAGATAACTGTTCTGGACACTGCCCCGACCGTCAACAACGCCCCCCCGGCAATACCGCCTGAGGCGTCCATCACCTGATAAAGATTGTTGAGGGATTGAATGCGTTTGGCAAATTCAGTGCGGTCGGCGGCGGTTCCGGTTTTACCCAATACCCCAGCCGCCGCCAAAGCAGAATGTTCCCCACTGGAATGGCCTACAACGGCATCAGGGCTCAGTCCAAGACGCTCGGTTACCGCCAAGAGGGCCTGCGCGGCGATGAAGACAGATTCTGATCCCAGCTCCAAACCGAATAAACGGTCATGAAGAATTTTGCCCAGTTCTGGGTCGACACCCGAAGGCGGAGGGAAAACAGAGGCAGAGGGCGGAAAGGCACGGCCGGGAAACAAGCCATCCCAGAAATCAAACCATTCGCGCGCTTCGGGTAGCACGGTCAGCACAGCCTGAAGCATGCCTTGGTACTGCGCCCCTTCACCGGGGAAAAGAAATGCAAGCTTTCCAGAAAGGGGCTTTGCTTCTGCGAACACGCCGGAGCGCATCTTCAAGCTTGTCTTCCCTGAGTCAAGACGTTCGCAGGCCTTCCCAAGCTTATCGATCAGATCGTCCCGGCTGCTTGCAACGACAGCCATGCGCGCTGGACCGTCGCCCGCCGTGGCCGCCGCGGAATAGGCTAAATCCGAGAGGGAAAGCCCCGCATGACGCGCGGCCGCCTCGGCAAGGTCACGCGCGCGTGCCGCCAACAACGCCGATGTTGGCGCGGACAAGACCACCAACTCTTCTGCCCAGTGGCGCGGCGTCGGGGCCGCGCCGGGCGCTTCTTCCAACAGAACATGCGCGTTGATTCCGCCAAAACCAAAGGCATTCACGGCCGCGCGCCGCAGGGTTTCGGGTTGGGATATCCAGGGCCGTGTTTCGGTATTCAGATACAGCTTTGTCGTCTCTATTCCCAAACCCTCGCGCACTTTTTCAGAAATCGTTGGCGGCAGGGTACGATGATACAAGGCAAGGGATGCTTTGATCATTCCGGCGGCGCCCGCGGCGGGGATGCAATGACCGATCATCGATTTGACAGAACCGATGGCTGTTCGCGGCAGGCCGTCGTCTGCCCGGATACCATAGATGCCGCGCAGCGCGTTGATTTCTGTTCGATCTCCCAAAGGAATGCCTGTGCCATGCGCCTCAATCAGACCGGGGGCGACAGCGGCAAGACCGGCATCTTCCAACGCACGCTCAATTGCCAGCATCTCGCCTTCCAATCGCGGCGCCAAAAGACCGCCACCGCGACCATCTGAAGATTGACCGATCCCCTTTATGACCGCGTAGATCCGCTCTCCCGAAGCCACGGCATCTTCCAGCCGCTTAAGCGCCAATACACCCAGACCCTCACCCAACAAGGTGCCATCGCCGCCCTCTGAAAACGGCCGGACATGTGCGCTTTTGGCCAAGGCGCCCAATTGGTGGAACACCATATAGACTTCGGCCGAGATCGACGCATTGACACCGCCAGCCAGCATCAGATCGGACCGACCGGCCCGCAATTCATGCATGGCGGCCTGCACCGCCAACAAGGACGAAGAACAAGCAGCATCGATCAGATAGTTTGGCCCGCGCAGATCAAGTCTGTTGGCGATACGCCCGGTCATCACATTGGGAACCAATCCCGGCGCAGTATCTGCGTTGAATTGAGGCAGTCTGCTGGCCAACTCTGCCCGGACGCGGTCCAAAATTGCGGGATCCGCGCTCGGCAACAGTTGTCCTAAAAGGGCGCGGGTTTGATCCAGCACGATGCCGTGTTGAACAACAGCTGCATTGCCGCGATGCAAATAAGTGGAATGACCAAGTATCACGCCTGTCTTTTTATGGTCATGATCAAGGGCGCCAGCATCGGCCAAGGCGGCCTTTGCAATGCGCAGGGCAAGGAACTGATCCGGTTCTGACCCGTCCACCGATGATGGCATGACACCCATTTCAGCCGGATCCGCCGCAAAAGCTTCGCCAAGGTAGCCGCCGCGTGACGTCGGTACAAAGGATGTGCCTGTTGCCTGCAAATACCGCTCGGCGTCCCAAGCTGGCAAAGGTTCGCCCACAAACTCCAGTTTCTGACAAATGTTCGCCCAAAACCGTTGGGGGGTTTCGGCCCCCGGAAACAGACAAGCCATTCCAACGATGGCAATATCGCCGCCGGTCTTTAAGGTCATTCAGCGGCCTCCGCCGGGATCGTATCCATTACATCTGCAAGGATTTCGCCCTGCCAGCCGCAAAAGCGCTTCAAACTCGCCTCTGACGTGGCCTCGAGTGCCTCGATCAGCAAAATCGGTTCGCCTGCGTCATTGGCAACAACGACATCGGCCAAAACCTGTTTTGGCCCGCTTTCGGGCCGCAGTCGCAAAACCATGCGATGGGCGGCGCCCTGACCCAGTCGAACTGCACGGCCAATTGCGTTGGGCAGGGCCGGTTCACCCCGAGTGACCATTGACCAGACCCAAGCCAATTGCGCAGCCGTATCCAGCAATCCCGGATCGAACAGCCACCCGCCTGGCCCAAAACTGCCCGGTCGGCTGTCTTTGACGGCGATGCCAATACCCCGATCGTCCAACCCTTCAAGCCGTTTCATCAGTTGAAAGGCAGGGCCGTGGAACAACATCTCACGGTATATTTTGCGGGCCGAAAGGTCGCTGGACGCGGGGGCAAACCGCAATACTTCATTGGCGGTGGCCATGGTATCATCATCCGCAACAAAGGGCGCGCCTTTGGGTAACATTTGCACCGAGGTTCGATAATGCGCCCGCGCTGTCTCCCCTTTGCCCCGCAACTCAACCCGAGCGAAAAAGCCAGAGGCATCTGCATGTTCCGACCCCATGCCGACCAGCTCGACATGAACAGGCGACTCTCCTTCAAGGCGAATACCAGCCAATGCCCGAAGGTCAGTCAGCCCGATGACCTGCCAATCCGACCAAATCAGGGCCGCCGTTTCTGCACACATTTCTGTCGCGCAGGCCAAAGGAAGTACGGGAACCCCTCCAATTCGATGTTCCCCAATCCACGGATCCGATTCTAGGGATATCACGCGCGGAATCTTGATACCGCCCCGGGCGCCTGCTTCCTGTTGGGCCGAAGGCAACAAGGGCCATCCGCTGGCCGTTGGTGTTTTTGCGACGGACAAGGCCCCATCATTTCCAGATCTGTCCGTTTCATGGCGCTCCCATGGGCCGGCACCCAACACAACATCTGTGTCAGCCAAAGGCCCTTGGGTAACCTCGTCGTAAAAAGCCTTGGCCCCGCCATCAGGATCTACCAACGTGACATCCTGGGCCTCAAACTTTTTGCGAACTGCGTCAGAAACCATTCCGGCCCCATGACGGGTGCCTGCCCAAGGTCCCCAGTTAACGGCGAATACACGGCTATTTGCCCACCTTTGACCCAGCTGAGCGGCCAAGCGGTTCAGAATTTCGTTCGCGGCCGCGTAATCTGTCTGGCCGGAATTGCCAAACCGGCCCGCGACCGAGGCAAAGACCGAAAAGAACGCGGGCGGAGCGGCATCAACCGCACGCGCAAGGGCAAGGGCGCCCAAAACTTTTGGCAGCACCACACGGTTCCAACTTTCGGGCGTCTTGTCATCTATCCGTTTGTCTTCAATCACCCCTGCGCCATGGATCACCCCATAGATCCGGGGATAGACGGAACTTATCTGCGCCATGATGTCCGCAACTTGCGACGGATCGCCCATATCTGCGGTACGATAGTCAATGACTGCCCCGGCGCCGACCAAATCCGCGATGTTCGCGCGAATTTCGCGGTTTCGCTGAATGTCGGAAATGGCACGCTCCAATTGCGATGGCGTTACCGACGTACCGTTTGACTTGGCTTGTGCCATCAAGTGGCGGCGCAAGTCTTGGCTGGCCTTTAGTTCTGCCAAATCGGCCTCTTCAGGGCCGGGCAAGGCCGTTCGTCCGATCAAGACCAGTGTTACCCCGGGCCTGGCGAAAGGCCTAAGAACCTCTGCTGTAATGCCGCGCGCGCCGCCCGTTGCAACAATGACGGCATCGCTGGGAATCGATTTGTGGGCGTCGATCAATGGGCGCTCGGTGGCGCGAAACATCGTCCTGACACCCGCAGGATACCCAATTTCGATCCGTCCCTCAGAGGGGGCGAATTCGGCGAAAATTTCTTCTGCTTGGGTCTTGGGCGCAACTTTGGGATCAAGATCCACTGCCTTTGCCAAAGTCTGCTGCCATTCTTCACGTAGCGATTTCGCAAGCCCTGGCCCGCCACCGCCCACCACAATTCCGGCAAGGCCACGATCCCGCGCAAAATGCCCCCCCATGCAGGAAACAAAAAGGACTCGTCCTGTTTTGAGTGTTTCGGCATGGGCACGGCACAACCGATAGGCGGAACGATCTGCGGCATCGATCGCCGCGTCCCAATCCGCAAAAGCTGCTGTCAATGATATGGGTTCAAGTTCCGCAGCGGCAAGATGAACCATCCCATTGAACGGGCCGGGTTCTGTCTGAGCCTTCGCTGGGGCGGCGATGACGGCTTGCGACCCAGATGATGAAATCAGATCGGAAAGTGCCGTCGCGCAAGCAGAGCCGGATGACACAATCAAATAGCGACCTTTAGGAAGACGTGGCGCTGGAACTGGGCCGGCGGATTGCGCGACCATCACAAACCGGGGTGGCCGGGCCGACAATGTCGGCTCCGCATGATCCACCCCGGCCGCATCAAAAGGGCCGGCGGTCTCCAAATGTTTGCTCAACTTTTCTATGATTCCACCAAGCGTTTTTTGCTCATTCAACGCTTCTGAAATCGGCGCCGCGGCGGCCGCTTGTGCCCCCGGAAGACCTTTGAGAAGGGCCCCGATGATTTCCACACGCTTGATGGAATCGATGCCCAGATCCGCCTCGATCGACTGATCCATGCCAAGCATATCGCTTGGATATCCGGTCCGGTCTTCGACAATCCCAACCAGAAGGGCCGAGATACCAGCCTTGTCCAATCCGGCAGCGGCTGCGCTTGAAACGGCCACCTTCGGCGCAGGTGCCGGAGCCGGTGCCGGCGCAGCTGCGGGCACTGGCGTGGGCGCGACGCTGGCGGGTACAGGTTGCGGCATCGCCGCAGGTGCCGGCGCAATAGGCGGTGACGTCATCGGAACAACGGCCGCGCTGGCCAACACGGGGCGCGCCATTATTGCGTTCTGCCGCAGCGGGGGTCGCGACTGTGACGGCATCGACGTGCCACCCAGATAGGCAAGCATGACGCGTTCTTGCGTTTCCAGGAAACGTGCCATGGTCGATTGAAACTCGGCAAGTGCAAAGTCCGCGGCAGAGCCGCCGACAAATGGCACAGGACCAGAGGGGTCTTGAGGTGACATGTCCATACCTTTTTTCTCCATTTTCACCAATGGTTTGGTCGAGATAGGCATTGAACCCCGCACCGCGTGAATGGTTTGGGTTTCTGCCTTTGCGTTTGATGGGGCAGTTTGCGAACCGGCGCCCGATTCCATCTTGGGGGACCGTGCAGAGACGTCTTCGATGGTAAGAACGTGGTTCATCGGGCTTCCCGATGGACGTGCACCAGATCCGTTGAGCATCCAGATATGTTTTGCCACGGGCGGCGCGGCCAGAATTGGGCCATCCAGCGCAACTTTCACGGAATCCCGGCCCGTCCAAAGCCGGGAGACATCCATTTGTGCGCCCTCGGCCAGCAAAACGCCAATGGCTGACAAGAAGCCGCGAAGACCGCCCGTTTCATCGTCAACGGCGATAGAACGGTGTTTTGCCGTTCCAAGTATTTGACGGATCATGTTGGCATGGGCAGATTTCGGCCCAACTGAAAGAAACACCCGCGCTCCATCTGCGTGCATCTTGGTGATTTCGGCCAAGAATTCGACAGGACGTGACAGCTGTTCCGCAAGCTGCTGGCCAATTGCCGCAGGGTCCGAAGGATATGTTTTGGCAGTTGTGTTGGAATAGACAGCAAACCGCGGAGAGCGAAGCGGCATCCCTTTGATGAATTGGGCCAGACGCTTTTCTGCGGGGGCCACGATTGGGGAATGAAATGCCGCCCCTACCTGAATCGGCTTGATTGAAATCCCGGCAGTCTCACCGCGCTTTTGCGCTTCGGCGATGGCGGCCCTTGTTCCGGACAAGATCGATTGTTCAGGCGCATTGTGATTGGCGACACAGATTCCATCGATCCCCTTAATCAAGGCTTCGATGGCACCGCGTTCGCCTCGTGCTGCCGCCATCGTGCCAAGATCACTGCCTTCGGCGGCTTCAACCATGTACAACCCGCGCGCGCGGCTGACGCGGAACAAATCGGCAGGCTCCATGACGCCCGCGGCATGCAGTGCAACAAACTCGCCATAACTGTGGCCCGCTGCCATATGGGGTTCAAGTCCCATGGATGAAAAGACGGCCCAAAGGCCGGCTTCCACCGCGCCCAATGCGGGTTGCGCGACATCGGTTCGCGTCAAATCAGCGGCCGATTGGGCAAAAGCGTCATCATCATAAACACCTGCCGGCAGGATATTGCGGCTGAGCGGAATACCCAGTGTTTCATCCGCGAGCGCCATCGAGGCCGACAGTTCTGGCAAAAGAACAGCAATATCTGACATCATTTCAGGGTATTGGCTTCCTTGCCCCGGGAAGATCAAGGCAAGCTTTCCCCCGTCGGCCAACAAGGGTGCATCGCTGAAGGCGGCCCCAATCGGAAGCGGCTTGGACGTGTCGGTCAGGTGGGCCAAAAGACCTGAAATCCGGGTTCTAAGGTCTTCATCGCGCGCAACGACAATGGCCGCAACAAGGCCCCGAGACGCGGCCGACGTGCCAAGCGTAAAGGCCAAATCAGCAAGATCTGGAGCAAACCCATCGGCCAACCGGGTGTCCAGCGCAGCCAATTGACGCGCCAGATCAGACCGGTTTGCGCCGCGCCAGACAAGCAATTCATGCTTCCATTTCCGCCGCGCAGACGGGTTCAGACCCGGAATGGCACGTTGCAAGACATGTTCTTCAAGGGTCACATGGAAATTCGTTCCACCAAAACCAAAAGCCGAAACACCGGCCCGCCGAGGAAGCCCCTTTTGGCGGATCCACGGCCTTCGCTTGTCAGCCAGATAAAGCGGTGTGTCTGCCTCTTTGAGGCGTGCATTTGGTGCAGCACGTCTTCCATGTGGGGGTAAAACCCCGTGGTGAACAGCCAACGTCGCCTTGATCAGGCCGGAAATTCCGGCCGCTGCCTTCGTATGTCCGATCAAGGTTTTGACCGATCCAATCGCCGCCTGTTTTGGCTCTGCGCCCGATTGCTGCAGCAAACGGGTAACGGTGGTCATCTCACTGGTGTCACCCGCGACGGTGCCTGTACCGTGGGCTTCGAACAGGCCCACCGTTGCCGCAGAATATCCGGCCATGTCATAGGCCCGTCCAAGCGCGCGGATTTGTCCATCGGGGTGCGGCGCCGTCATCGACTTTGCCTTGCCGTCAGACGATCCGCCGACCCCCTTTATGACCGCATAAACCCGATCGCCATCTCGCTCCGCATCCTTCAAGCGCTTAAGCGCAACCATTGCGATCCCTTCAGAAATCACAATTCCGTCTGCATCTTCTTGAAAGGTGCTGCAGCGGCCTCTGGGCGACAGCGCTCTGGTCTTTGAAAAGCACAGGTATCCAAAAGGCCCCTGCACGGTATCGATGCCCCCGGCAAGCACCATATCTGATCGCCCGGTTTCCAATTCCAGAACCGCTTGATACACGGCCGCAAGCGAAGATCCACAAGCGGCATCGACCGTGTAGTTCACGCCACCAAAATCCAATCTGTTCGCCGCACGTCCGGCCGCGACGTTCAGCAAGATTCCGGCAAAGCTGTCTTCGGTCCATTCTGGTAAGTGACTGGCTGCCTCAGGGTCCAAACTCCCCAAAAATCGGGGCATTTCGGCGCGCACTGCATATTGCGCTCCGACGTCGCCCGCGCCGCCTGAAGCCCCCAAAATGATTGACGTCTTCAGCCGCTGCTTGGCTTTGGCGGTGTCTTGGCCATCAAATCCGGCGTCATCCAAGCACCGACGTGCCACTTCCAAAGTCATCAACTGCAATGGATCAACTGCAGGAATTGCCTTTGGCGGAATGCCATAGCGCATCGGATCGAACGGCATGTCCTTAAGAAACCCACCCCACTTGGAATAGATCTTGTCACGCGCTGTTGGATCTTCGTCAAAATACAGCCGCCAGTCCCATCGATGCGACGGGATTTCGGTGATGGCGTTGACGCCATCCAGCAGATTTTCCCAGTATTCCCGTGCATCGTCGGATCCCGGCAGCAACGCTGACATGCCGACGATGGCGATGTCTACAGGCTGCGGGCGCACATCGGATTCCCAGACTTCGGCACCAAGGCTTGCGTTTTTGGCAAGCCTTACGGCAGAACCTTCGGCGATTTCGCGATGAAGGGCGTCGATCGTTGTCACCTTGTCGCGCAACATCGCGACTTGGCCCGTCATATACATCCCTTCCGTCAATTGTCGCTTTACCGGCACCTTCTTCAACGTGTCGCCCTGACGCTCCGTTGCTTTGGACGCCAATCGAAGGCGCCCTAACGTCAGGCCTTCCAAGCTCTCTCGCTGATCTTCTGAAGACACGCCATCCGCTTCAAGCCGCACACGCTCTGCGGCAAATTCATCGGCAAAAGCGCTCATCGCGGCGCGGCTCGCGTGCCCCGGACCCGTTTCCAAAGTGACAGTTTTCGTACAATCCAACATCACTTTTTGGAAACCATTGACGATTGTTCCACTGTCAACGGCTTCTTTGGTGAACAAATAGGCCGTGCCCATCAGAACGCCGCAGGAAATGCCCCGCGTAGCCAAGGGTGCAGCAAAGCAGGCGACCATTGCCGCCGACGCCGCATCATGGATTCCGCCGGCAAACAGGATGCACAGCCCATCCGCTTGTTGCGGCGTCGTCACCTCCTCCAAAAGGCACGATACCATGCTGTCCCATAAGATCATGGACGACATCGGCCCAACATGGCCGCCACATTCGCGACCTTCAAAGACAAATCTCTTGGCACCTTGATCAAGGAACATTTTCAAAAGCCGCGGCGATGGCACATGCAAATAGCTGGCAATTCCATCTGCTTCCAGCGCGTGCGCCTGATCTGGACGCCCGCCAGCAATCAGGGCAAAGGAAGGGCCGTGACGCAAGGCCACTTCCACTTGCGCCTTGATCAAGGCAGAGGGCGCAAAACCCAAAAGCCCCACGCCCCAGCTTTTTCCCTGCAGCCGCTGCGCGGTGTCTGCCAAAAGGCGATCCACCGCGTCTGGCCGCATCAGGGCCAAGGCAAGCATGGGCAACCCGCCGTTTGTGCTGACAGATTCTGCAAAGGCAGCCGTATCTGAAACCCGCGTCATCGGGCCTTGAACGATCGGCCACTTCGTTTTGTGAACGGCCGCAACACCTTGATCTTCAGACCAAACTGATGACTGGGCCGCCTGAGAAAGAAGCGCGGCCGACTGCGAAACCAATGCGTTTGCCAGCTTTGCGACATTGCCAAAGCGCTGCGCGAAAAGCGGGGCAAATGTCGCGGCTTGTCCAATGGGCGCAATCTGACCAGCGCCTTCATCCCAACCAAACCGCGCCGCAACAATCTCTGCGCGACTGGAAACGGGGGATGCCGCGGCGGCAAGACGTGCCGATTGCGCGGCTTTTGAACCTGGGCGTTCTATGCCGCGCCACTGTGCCTGACCTGCCGCTTCTTCTATCAAAACCGTTTCTGCGCCGGTGAACCGCTTAAGCCCGGCAGACAGCCGATCGGCCACGGCCGATTCCCGCAGCATCAGAACCTGGTCATCCAGAACCACGCCGGCGGCACCGCCAGCCCTCATCGCCGCCGCAGAATAAAGTCCGACGCCGCCTCGAACAAAAATCGGTCCGCCCGGCCCGGCAGCCATCGCTTGCTGCAACAGGATAAAGCTCGTGGCTTCGCCGACACGACCCCCCGCCTCGTGTCCTTTCAAGACGATCCCGTCACAGGCAATCGTGCCACAAAGACGATTATCCCATTCAATCGCCTGAAAAATTACCCTGACGCCTGCAGTGCGCATGGCCTGAACCAACTCAGCATTTGTAAACGCAGCCTGCGCGGGAAGGATAATCAAATCCAAACCCTTCTGCGCATAACGCCCCACAAGTTCTGCCGCCAAGTCAGCGTTATGGTGGCAAATCCCCCAACCGCCGTCTGACAGATTGGCAAGGCCGTTCAGTGCTTCCGTCATGTCAGCGTCAGAGCGAACCTCGAGATTGAGGATGCCCGTATGTCCGGACCTGGCAGCAGCGATTGCTAACGAAGAATCTGGCAGTCCTGCAGGCGTGAAAACGAAAACTTGGAATTCATTTTGCATGAATGCTGGCCCCAGAAGTGGAAATATCGGACCCAGAAGGCCCATCAAATCGGTATGTTGCGCTAAACCAAATCGTCGTCAGAGCTGTCGATATCCAACTGGTCCAATTTGGCCTGAAGTTTGGCAATGCGTTCGCGCAGCGCGGCCCGCTGTTCGGCAAGGCTAAGCGTGGAGGTTTTTTCATCCAACGTTGCCGAAGCACCGCCGTTGCCGCCCGCTTTTCGATTTTCGATGATCTTCGTCAGCAAGGCGCGTTTTCCGTTGTTTTCGCCGCCCCCGGCCAATCGATCCCGAAGCCCGCCGCCGCCGCCATTTGCTGCTGCGGCCCCCATGCCGCCACGCGCTTTGATCATGTCGCGAAACGCGCCGCCGCCCGCCGCGCCGCCGGCGCCCGCCCCATTCTTGCGATTTGCCAAAAACTTTCGCAACGCCTCGGCTTTTCCGCCGCCACTTGCGTCGCTGTCCATATCTGCTCCGGGCCGCGCAGGTTTAGCTGCGCCCGAATTGCGCATTTCGCGAAGTTTGCTGAGCGCGGCGAATTTTTTGTCGTTACTCTCTTCATTCATCTGAAACACCTTCAATGAACGTGAATTTGAAAATCGCCTTGGAAAAAATAACTAGAAAACATCGGCACACATCATAAATATTTTTGGCTAAGCGGTCTGCCTTTTTTCAACGTTAACTTGGAAAAAGGTTTTTAGTTACAGGTCCTTGCCTGTCGTCACCCTTCAATTGGCTGCGCGCGCCGCGCGCCGATCGCGCAGCCAGTTTCGGGCCTTTGTCGGGTTTTCACGCAAGGTTTTGCTGACCGTCACTGCCCGTTCCGACAACGCAGAATGAAGCGCCTTGGCGTCCGATTCCGCGGTGGTACCAGCGGGTTTGTTTGCCAAAGACAGCAACTCAGGAGAGTTCTTTGCAATCTCCTCGGAATTCAAGATCATCGCGCGATAGCATTCTGCTGCCTCGCTCCATTTGCTCGTAACAAAATATACATCACCCATTGCGCGCTGAACGATTGGTGACCTGCGCGCCATCCGCCCAAGGTTCAACAGCAGATCAATTGCTTCGCGATGCTTTCCCAGCGCCGAGCGCGATTGCGCCGCTTTAACCGCTGCCAAAAGGTTCGAAGGCTTCAAACGGAATGCCTCGTCAAAGGATTTCATCGCCTTTGTGTGATCGTTTAAGCCGACATAGGCCGAACCAAGGGCCTGATGTACCTGGGGTTTGTCCGACGCCAATGACACGGCGCGGGCCAAATGATCACGGGCCTGGTCAAACCGTGAGCTGCTCAGCATCATCCGTCCCAGTTGAAAATGCGCGATCCAAAGATCGGGCTTCAAATCGATCACATGATGATATTCGGCTTCCGCGTCCTCACCGGCGCGATCCATCGCATTGGCAAGCATCAGACGCAGGCTGGCATCTTGCGGGCTGTGGGCAACGGCCTCGCGCAGGGTAGAAAGCGCTTCGTCATTCTTGCCCTCGTTAACCATGCCCCGGGCCATTCGAAAATACCCAAGGCTCAACTTCGGGTCCAACTCCACTGCCTGCCGATACGACTCCATTGCATCGTCGTTCAGGCCCAGTTTTTCGCGAGCTTGTGCGGCAAACATGATGGCCGGCGCAAAGTCTGGTTTTATTTTCAAAGAGGCGTCAAAGTGTTCCAGAGCGCGGTCGTGCGCGCCTTCCAAGGCATAGACGCGGCCAAGCCCCACATGCGCCAAGGCCAAGTCCGGGTTTGCATCCAAAAGCAGAGAGAAAATGTTGCGGGCATCCTCAAGCTTCCCGTCCTGCAACGCTGACATGCCCGCTTGCATTTGGGTGCGGATAACATTTTGGACAGATCCTGCGCCACGCGGATTTTGCATATCTCTCTCCTAGTATAAAAAGGTATCTAGACAACCTTTTGGGTCGCCCTCAAAGAAATTACAACTCTCGTACGAGATTGTCACAAGAGCAAGACAGCAACAAGTCGGGAGTGGGGCGTTTTTCTGTTTGCGCGCCCAAGTCCTTCAAAAACAGTGAACTACCTGCTTTGATTGCGTAAAAACAACGCAAATCAAGATCCCCGTTGCCGCCGTCAAGGGATCCAAGACCACACTTCAATTTGGAAGAATCGGGTCATCGAGCGAAGGTAAGCGCGCCAAACGGTCATTTCGCCGCCGTCAACCTTGGCATAACCGGTCATGTTTGACCGCAACAACCCGTCCTCATTGTCAAAACTCGCCAGCACCTGCACAACGCTGCCGGTCGACTGTTCCAACGCGGCAGAGCCGACACTTTCAACAATGCCCAAAATTTCGCGCTCGCTGTCCCCCCATGCCTTCAGCCTGACCTTGGCACCAATCTTGATAAGTCCAATATCCGCTTCTGGAACGGCAATCGACGCCTTGATTACTTCGACACGCTCTATCTCAATCAGCGGCTCTCCTGTGCGAAGGTACTGTCCGCGCAAAAGATCAAGGTTGGGCGTCACCACCCGCCCCGCCATGGGGGCCCTGATTTCCGTGCGTTCCAATTCGTCGGTTCGGAAGGCCAACTCTGTCTGCAATCGATCAACATCCGATTGGGCAATTGCCACCTCTTCTTGGGTTGCCGGGCTGCGGACCAAGTCAAGCCGCGCTTCTGACACAGCTAGATTGGCCATGTCCTCTTGGAAGGCACTTTTGCTTTCATCATATTTCTTTTGCGTAATCGTTCCCGTGCTTAACAGCACTTCGGCACGCTCAAATTCCGCCTTCGACAGGGCAAGACTTGACCGTGCACTTTCAACCTGCCTCAGGGATAACTCAATTTCTTCGGGCTTGGCGCCGGCCAAAAGTTTGTTCAGTTGCGCTTGGGCGCCTGCCAAAAGTGCCTGTGTGGATTTGACGCCGTTCACCTGTTCCCAAGAACTGGTTCTCGCCAGCAGTTGATCCTTCGCCACGATTTCGCCCTCGCCGACGAGCACCTCAAGAATCTCGCCATCCGTGCGCGCGACGGCCTGCGCCCGCGCTGTCGGCAAAACCTCAACGGCGCCCCCGCTGTCGTAGTTGTAGGGCAGGAACGCGACGGCCAAGAGTGCGATGACCAATAGTGACCAAAAGACACGCGCAGATCCAAATGAGCGTCCTTCCTTTGTCGTCGTGCTTAACTCTGCATCAACCTGCCCGTCGATCAGGCCGCGCGCAAACTCTGCGCGCATGCCTCCTCCCAGCGCCTCGACTCGGCGTCGCACCGCCGTCGTCAGAACGACGAAATACAAAAGGCACAAGCCTGCCAAGCCCAGGAAGATCGCGACGCCAAATCCGCCCAGATTGGTTTCAAGTTGGGTCGCAACCAAAACAGAAAGCAAAAGAAACACCGCAACAGACGACAGCACCACGGCCACACCAAAAGCTGCGAGCGGAAGAACCTCACTCGGCGAGATGGCGGGTGGCAGCTTGCGGCCCAACAGGGTGTGTCGCAGGGCCAGCATCGATTTCGACAAAAGCCTGGCATCATTGAAAAAGGTCGCCAAGAACCGCTGACCGTCGCCTGGAAAGACCGGCAAGGACGATCGTACCGCCATAGCCAATCCAATTTGCCCGACAATGATCGCATAGTGCGAAAACCACGTACCACTGTTGTGCGTCATCGCCCAACAAACGGTTCCACCTGCAAACAGCCAATAGCGCGCCAATATTGGCGCCCCCCAAGACCAAAGCTGGCCAGACCGGCTTAAACTGGGAATAGACGAAATATCCACGAAAAATCGAGGAAGGAATCCGAAATCAAGGGCTATGCCCAAGGTACGGACGTCGCCTCCGTTGCTTTGAATGGCGCAGCCTTGAACAAGTCGCGCTATAAGGTTGGCAGTGACCAGACTGGCCAAGATGCGAATGACGACATTTGCACTCGCTTGGAACACCATGAATTCTGCAGCGAATTCGCCCCAGTTCTGATAGACCGTCATCCCGGCAAAGACGACCACCGGAATTGTAAACCACGCCAGATATCGGGCCGGAAAGAACAAGATATTGAGCAGCTTCAGCAGCCACGTGGGATTAAGCAAAGCCACCCCCAGGGGCCTTTGTTCCCCATGTGCATCAGGTGTTTCTTCGACCGCTTTGCCGCCAGCGCGCCGTGCAGCGAGCATTGCCATGATCCGCTCCGCATTTGGCCCACCACCAAGGCCCGCCCCTCCGCCACCAAAGCCGGCGCCGCCACCACCAAATGCACCGCCAAATCCGGCGCCGCCTTGCCCCGCGCCGGCAAATCTGCCGCCAAATCTCCCTCCCATCTCTGCACGCGGAACCGGCGGCATAAGTTGCTCACCAAATTCGAGTTCAAGACTCGAAAGATCGTCTTCCCTTGCGCGCAGGGGATCGACAGGCGCCGTGCTGAGGGTTGCCGTAATGGTGTCAAACGCGCCTGAGGATTGTTCGACCG
>CANHLE010000068.1 GCA_947461435.1 Paracoccaceae bacterium
GCCTGATCGTAAAGCGCGGCCATGGGGCCATCTTCGCGGGTGCGCAGTTTTACCCAAAGCTCGGCAAAGCCGGGCGAGATGCCGAAGGCGGGTTCGCCCACGCGGGTATGGGTGATGGTCACCATGCGGAAGTCTTCGGTCAAGGCGCCGCCGGGGCCAAGGGCCAGAAGCGCCGGGATCAGACGGGCGACCGCATGCACCGGCGAAGTGCCGGTTTCGGGCATGGAGGCATGAGATGTCTTGCCCGTCAGCTGAACGCGCAGGCCTTGGCTGGCGCACATCATGGTGCCCGCGCGCAGCGTCGCATGGCCGAGGGGATGGCCGGGCATGTTGTGAAGCGCAAAGGCCCAATCGGGCCGAAGCGGCGCAAAGCGCGGATCGGCCAGAACCGCAGCGGCCCCGGCGGCGTTTTCTTCGGCAGGTTGGAACATCAAGATCACGCGGCCCGTGGCGGGGCGTCGGCGCGCCAAAAGCCGCCCGAGCGCCAGAAGAATGGTCATGTGACCGTCATGGCCGCACATATGCCCTTTGCCGGGCACGGTCGAACGGTAGGGCGGCTGGCCAATCTCGTCGATTGGCAGGGCGTCGAGTTCGCAGCGAAACAGCACTGTTTCGCCGGGGGCGACCCCGTTGAACACAGCCGCGACCCCATGACCTCCAAGGCCCGTGACGATCTGATCGGGGCGCAGGGCCTGAAGCGCGGCAACCATGCGGGCGGCGGTTTGCACCTCTTCGCCCGAAATTTCGGGAAAGCGGTGCAGATCGCGGCGCAGGTCTGTCAGTTCGGCGATGTCGGAGTTGGTCAGCATGGGGGGCCTTCGGTCTGCACAGGGGTCGCGGCCACCTTCGCGCCACCGGGCCGACAAGACAACAGCGATCTTGGCGAACGGGCGGCCAAGCCGATGACCGATCCTCGGCGACCGGGGCCGCGTGGTGGCGATGTTAGGCCCCGGCGCGGGCGGCGAGTGCGGTCAAGGCATGCGCGCATTCATCCCAGGCAGTTTGCGCCATCGAGCGGAAGGTCAGGATCATCAACGCATCTTTTTCAGCCCAAAAGACCGCGTTCATATGGCCCAGTTGCGCGCGGGCTGCTTGCCCCGGCGCGAAGGCGGATGGGCGAAAATCCAGCGGGCAAAGCCGCGCCATGACATCGGCCACCCGCGCACCGGACAGCCGAAGCGCCGACCAACCGCCCGATTGGTCGGTTGTGGCGGCTGCTGTGCCAAGATCGGGCGCATCGGCGCCGATCAACAGGGCCTGATCGGGGCCAGTCCAGACTAGGCGGGCCGCCCCTGAGGCAGCGGTGGTGTTTGGCGGCGGAAAGGACAGGCCCAACGGTTTGAGGGCCGTATCAATGGCCTTGACCTGACCCGCAAAGGGCGCAATCGAGGTGATGATCCCCAGATCGACCGGGGCCAAGGTGGTGCCGATCAGGGTCAGGGCGCCCTGCCCGTCAAGAGCGGTTTTTGCGATCAGTTCAGGCACGCAGTTTCCCTCCCTCGGGGTCAAAGAAGACCGGGTTGCAGACGGTCACCAAACAATCGGTGTTGCGCATGTGATCGACCAGCCGCAGATCTTCGCCATGGCGGGCCCGGCCGTTCTTGACAAAGGCGAGGCCGATCCATTCGCCCAAGGTGGGCGAATAGCACATCGAGGTGACATAGCCCTGCCCGGTTTCGCGGTGTACGCGGGTGCCTTGGGTGAACAGATGCGCACCCGAACCGAATTCGGTTTTGCAGCGCAGACCCACAAGCTGTTCGCGTTCGGGGCCGTTCAGCCCTTCGCGCATCGCCATGCGCTTTCCGATGCAATCTTTCTTGGCCGACACCATCTTGTCCATCCCGATGTCGAAAGCCCCGGTGCGGCCATGGATTTCGGCATGGGTGATAAAGCCCTTTTCAAGGCGCAGAACATTCAGCGCCTCCATCCCATAGGGGCCGCCGCCCATGGTTTCGGCCCGTGCCACCAGATCGCGGAACAGCGCCTCGCCATAGCGGGTGGGCACGGCGATCTCGTATCCCTGCTCGCCCGAGAAGGAAATGCGGAACAGGCGTGCTTTGACGCCCCCCACGGTGACCGGACCGACGGCCATGAACGGAAAATCGCCCAACGGCTGATCAAGAACGGAATTGAGGAGCGCGCGCGCCTTGGGGCCGGCGATGGCAAACTGGGCCCAGGTTTCGGTGACCGAGATAAACCGCAGATCCCAATCAGCGGCGTGCGTTTGGTGCACAAAATCCAGATGCCGCATGACCAGCCCTGCGGCGGCCGTGGTTGTGGTCATCAGATAGTGGTTCTCGCCCAGACGTGCCGTGGTGCCGTCGTCCAGAACCAGCCCATCCTCGCGCAGCATCAGGCCATAGCGAACCCGGTTCAGCGGCAAGGTCGAAAAGGTGTTGGTATAGACCAGATCCAAAAAGCGCGCCGCATCGCGGCCCTGAATGTCGATCTTGCCGAGGGTCGAGACATCGGCGACGCCGACCGCGTTGCGGACATAGGACACTTCGCGGTTGCAGCTGTCGCGCCAATGCGTCTCGCCGTGTTTGGGGAAATAAGAGGGGCGGTACCACAAACCGGCCTCGATCATGGGGGCGCCGCGATCACGCGAGGCTTGATCAGAGGTCATGAACCTTTGCGGGGCAAAGGTCTTGCCGCGACCACCGGCGCCCAGCGCCGCGATGGAGATCGGGGTGAAGGGCGGCCGGAAGGTGGTGGTGCCGGTTTCAGGAATTCCGCGGCCGGTGGCGTCGGCCAGCAGCGCCAGCGCGGCCACATTGGAATTCTTGCCCTGATCCGGTGCCATGCCTTGGGTCGTATAGCGTTTCATATGCTCGACCGAGGTATATCCCTCTTGCGCGGCTTGGGTGATGTCTTTGGTCGTCACATCATTGGCAAAATCAAGCCAGGCGCGGTGCTTGCCCTTGACCGACCAAAGCGGGGTCAGCCGGTACGGGGCATCCTCGGCGGTGGGAAGGGCCAGATCGGGGGCGGTCAGGCCAAGATCGGCCATCGCCTGTACAGCGGCGGCATGGCCGGTGGACAATGCGCCGTGCGTCGAAAAGCTGCCATTGGCGGCCCCGGCGGCCACCAGACCGGGCACCGCGCCGTCGGACGGCACAAACGCCGCAAGATCGGCGGACCATTTGGGCCGCCCGTTCATGTGGCAGGTCAGGTGCAGCGTCGGGTTCCAGCCGCCGGACATGGCCAGACAATCCGTGTCCAGCCGGAATTCTCCGCCGGTGTGGCGGCCTTGGATGGCGCGCAGTCCGTGGCGGCCATGGGTTTCTAGCACCTCGGCCCCCAGATAGACCGGGCAATCCTCGACCGCCGAGGCATCGGGGCGGCTGTCCAGAATGGCGGCGACGCGCACGCCGGCGGCCATCAACTGCCGGGCGGTGACGCGGGCGGCGTCGTTGTTGGCATAGAGCGTCACCCGGCGGCCGGTGGCGACGCCAAAGCGGTTCAAATAGGACTGGACGGCCGAGGCCATCATGATGCCGGGCCGGTCGTTCAGCGGAAAGGCGATGGGGCGTTCCATGGCGCCGCTGGCCAGAATCGCGCGGCGGGCGGTGATGCGCCAGAAACATTCGCGCGGCAAATGGGCATCAGGCGCGCGGTGCAGGCCCACCCGTTCCAGCGCGCCAAAGACGCCGGAATCGTAGGCCCCGGTCACGGTGGTGCGCGTCATCAGGCGGACATTGGGCAGGCTGTCCAATTCGGCAAGCGCCGCCTCGACCCAGACTAGCGCGGGCTGGCCATCGATGACCTGATCCGCCGACAAAAGCGCGCCGCCCATGCGGAAATCTTCTTCGGCAAGGATGACGTCGGCCCCGGCGCGCGCTGATGTCAGGGCGGCCATCAGACCCGTGGGGCCCGATCCGATCACCAACAGATCGCAGCTTGCCCAAGCTTTTTCATAGGGCGCGGTATCGGCATTGGGGGACAGGTTGCCCAGACCGGCGGCGCGGCGAATGGCCGGCTCGTACAGCTTTTCCCAAAATGCGCGCGGCCACATGAAGGTTTTGTAATAAAAGCCGGCCGACAAGAAGGGCGCGGCCAGATCGTTCAGCGACCAAAGATCCCAGCGCAGCGATCCCAGATGGTTCTGGCTGCGCGCCTCGAGCCCGTCGAAGATTTCCTGTACGGTCGCGCGGGTGTTGGGGGTCTGTTGACCCTCTTCCATGATTTCCACCAGCGCGTTCGGCTCTTCCGAGCCGGCGGTCAGAACGCCGCGCGGGCGGTGATATTTGAAGCTGCGTCCCACAACGCGCAGCCCGTTGGCCAGCAAGGCCGAGGCAAGCGTATCGCCCCGATGGCCCACGTAGGAGGTGCCATTAAAGCGAAAGGACACCTGCGTGTCGCGGTCGATCAGACCTTTTCCGGCGATCCTCATGCGGAGGCTCCCTTGCGATCGGCCACGCGTTCAACACTCAGAACCTCGTGGGTGATGGTGTTGCGGGTGACCAGCAACCAAGAGGCGCAGCCGCCTTCGTGATACCACAGGTCCTTGATTACGCCCGCCAGATTGGTACGCAGGTGCAAGTGGTCGTCCCATGCCTCGATCGGGGCATCGGGCGCAGGGCGGTGCAAGTAATCCTCGGCGCCGTAATAGTAGAATTCTCGACGGTCGCGGGGGCCACAAAGGGGGCAGGTGAGGCGCATGATGTTGCCTTAGTGCAAATTGTGCTGTGAACCCGTGCCTTCCTCGTCGATGAGGTGGCCGGTGCGGAAACGGTCGAGGCGGAATTTGGCGGCGACCTCGTGGGGCTGGCCTGTGGCCATCAGATGCGCCATGCACCAGCCCGAGGCCGGGATGGCTTTGAAGCCACCATAATTCCACCCGGCATCGACGAAGAGGCCGTCGATATGGGTCTTGTCGATGATGGGCGATCCATCGGGGGTCATGTCCATGATCCCGCCCCAGGTGCGCAGAACCTTGGCGCGGCCGATCATGGGCATCAAGGTCATGCCAGCCTCCATCACGTGTTCGAGCATGGGAAGATTGCCGCGCGCCGCGTAAGAGGCGTAAAAATCGATATCACCGCCAAAGACCAAACCGCCCTTGTCGGATTGGCTGATGTAGAAGTGCCCCATTCCAAAGGAAATAACCGAGTCGATGCACGGCTTCAGGCCTTCGGTGACATAGGCCTGCATGATGTGGCTTTCCACGGGCAGGCGCATGCCTGCCATGGCGGCCACCTGACCGGAGCGGCCCGCCGCCACCATGCCGACTTTTTTGGCCTTGATCGCGCCGCGCGTGGTTTGAACGCCCACGACTTTGCCGCCTTCAATATCAATCCCGGTGACTTCGCAATTCTGGATCAGATCGACGCCCAACTGATCGGCCCCGCGCGCATAGCCCCAAGCCACAGCATCATGGCGGGCGGTGCCTGCGCGGCGCTGGTTCATGCCGCCATAGATCGGAAAGCGGGTTTGGTTGTAGTCAAGGAACGGATAAAGCTGCTTGAGCGTGGGAACATCCAGAATTTCGGCATCATCGCCCTGATTGACGATGGCATTGGCGCGGCGCACGGCCGCGTCGCGTTGCCCGTCGGAATGGAACAAAACCACTTGGCCGCGCTGCGAATGCATGACGTTGTAGTTCAATTCGCCTTCCAGCTTTTCCCACAGCTTCAGCGAATGCGAGTAGAATTCGGAATTGCCCGGCAGAAAATAGTTGGCCCGCACGATGGTGGTGTTGCGCCCTACGTTGCCGCCACCAAGATACCCCTTTTCCAGCACCGCGATGTTACGCAGACCGTGGTTCTTGGCCAGATAATAGGCCGTCGACAGACCATGTCCGCCGCCGCCGATGATCACGGCGTCATATTCGGCCTTGGGCGCGGCGTCGCGCCATGCCGGTGTCCAGCCCTTGTTGCCAAAGAGCCCCTCGGTGAAGACTTTGAAACCTGAATAGCGCATGGATCTGCCCCGATTTTCCCCGGGATCATTCCGGGGACCTTTAGTGTGCAATGACGCGGGCAGTGCGCGCAAGCTTTGCCCAACGCGACACATTCATGTCGCAAGCGGGGGCTGCGGCGGAAGCACGCCGCCCATGGCATGGGCGATAAGCGCCATATCGGCGGGCGTGATCTTGAACAGGCCAAAGCGGAACGGATATCCCCAGTTGGATTTTCCAGCGGTAAATTTAAGCTGTTGCAGCAGGGGCGCGATGGGCGCGGGATGGCTGGGCAGCCAGATCACATCGCGCCGGTACGGGGTGAAACCGCCGGGCATCTGGCCGACATAGGGGGCGCCTTCGGCAATTTGGCCGAGGGCGGTGAAGGCCTGAAGGGGGGTGCGTTCGCCATAAACCAGTGTGGGTGAGTAATAGGCGATGACGTCCTTTGGCTGCATTCGGCGCAAGGGGCCGGATTTGCCATGATTGACCTGCGCAAAGCCCTGCGCCCGACCGATGGCCACATGATTGGCCGAGGCGACGGCGACCCAGTTCTGCATGAACGTCTCCTGTTTGTTGTCACAGACAGGTTAGGCGAGGGCTGCTGACAGATCCTGTCAGCAGGGGTTTTTGGCCCAACACCTCCGCCACTTTTGGGCCATCGGGGACGGGTCCCTTACAAGCCCTTGGAGACGTAGGTTTTCGCGACGCGGTCGATGGCCACGATATAGGCCGCCACGCGCAGATCGTGTACATCCGCGCGGCCGTGCCAAATTTGCCGCATGGATTGGTAGGCGGCGCGCATGGTATCATCCAGCCCCGAGCGGACCAGTTCCAACTCACCCGCGCCGCGCAGGTATTTGTCCTTGAAATCGGGGGACAGCGTCCAGCCGAGGCCCTTGTCGGACGACAGACGTTCCAATTCAGTGACCAAGGCGATGTGACGGGATTCTTCGGCGCGGCGCTGCATGCGGCCAAAACGGATGTGGGACAGGTTCTTGACCCATTCAAAGTACGACACCGTCACGCCGCCGGCATTGGCATACATGTCGGGGATGATGATGCAGCCCTTGTGGCGCAGGATTTCATCGGCGCCAAAGGTAATGGGGCCATTGGCGGCCTCGACGATCAGGGGCGCGCGAATGCGTGCGGCGTTGCCCAGATGGATGACCCCTTCAAGTGCGGCGGGGATCAGGATGTCGCAGTCGCTTTCCAGCACCGCTGCGCCGTCCTTGACGTGCAGGCCGCGTGGATAATCGGCCAGCGCCCCGGCATGACCGTTCATCCAAGCGCGCAGATCTTCGATGTCGATGCCGGCGTCGTCAACAATCGCGCCGTCGCGTTCGATCACGGCGGTGATGCTTGCCCCATCTTCCAGCGACAGGAATTTGGCGGCGTGATACCCGACATTGCCCAAGCCCTGAACGATGACACGTTTGCCCGACAGATCGCCCGTCAGGCCTGCCTTGGCCGCATCTTCGGGATGGCGAAAGAATTCGCGCAGGGCATATTGCACCCCCCTGCCCGTCGCCTCGACGCGGCCTTGGATGCCGCCCGCATGGGGCGGTTTGCCAGTGACGCAGGCCTTGGCGTTGATATCGGTGGTGTTCATCCGCGCGTATTGATCGGCGATCCATGCCATCTCGCGCTCTCCGGTGCCCATGTCGGGGGCGGGCACGTTCTGGGCGGGATGGATCAGATCGCGCTTGATCAGTTCATAGGCAAAGCGGCGGGTGATCTGTTCCAGTTCGTGTTCGTCCCATTTGCGGGGGTCGATGCACAAGCCGCCCTTGGATCCGCCAAAGGGCGCTTCGACAAGGGCGCATTTATAGGTCATCAGGGCGGCCAGCGCCTCGACCTCGTCTTGATTGACGCCAAGGGAATAGCGGATGCCGCCCTTGACCGGTTCCATATGTTCGGAATGAACCGAGCGATACCCTGTGAAGGTTTCGATCTTGCCGCGCAGGCGCACGCCAAAGCGGACGGTATAGGTGGAGTTGCACACGCGGATCTTTTCTTCCAGTCCGGGACCCAGATCCATCAACGCGGTGGCGCGTTTGAACATCAGATCGACGGAATCTCGGAAACTGGGTTCGGCAGTGACGGACATGGACGCTCTCCCTTGGGGCAACAGCCCGTTTGACAAGGGCAGGACACGATCCTGCCCTATCCATAAGTATCAGCGGTCCTGTCCGGAAAAAGGGAGGTTTATCCGTCATATTGTACGAACACTTGGCATAAATGTGATTCGTTTTTGAGCTGACAAGGCAATCCGGGCCGAAAAAGGGCCATGGGAATGTTGTCGTCCCGGCGACAGTTCTGCCCTTGATGCAATATCGTTTCTTGCACGGTCCAATGGGTCATCTTCTCTTAACTCTTGCCTTTATCTTGCCACATTTGCCCCCTCAATCGGGTCGAAGTTGTGGCAGGACGGCGGTCGATTGGCGGCACCATCCGGGCAAAAACAGGGTAGCACAGATGACGCGTTCCACCTTCAGACAGCAGATCCTGCACTTTGGCCGCGATGAAGACGGCTCGATCATCGTCTTTTCGCTGATCTTGTTCTTGTTGATGGTGATGATGGGCGGCATGGCGGTGGATATCATGCGCTATGAAGACACGCGGGTGACGTTGCAGCAGACGCTGGACCGCTCGACGCTGGCCGCCGCCGCAATGACGCAAACGCTGGACCCGCAAGACGTGGTGGCCGATTACATGGACAAGGCCGATCTGGGGGACCAGCTGGACACGGTGACCGTGACGGAATCCGCGACCTACCGGTCAGTTTTGGCCAAGGGCAAGGTCGATCTGAACCCGTTCTTCATGCATATCATGGGAATTCATGAACTGCCCGCACGGGCCGTCTCGCAGGCCGAGCAGGGCACGGACAACCTGGAAATCACGTTGGTTCTGGACGTGTCGGGGTCGATGACCGGTCAAAAGATTGCCGATCTTCGCGGCTCGGCCGCGGAGTTTGCCACAACGATGCTGCAAAATGATCCCTTTGGCCGGGTATCGATCGCCATCGTGCCTTATAATGCGCAGGTGAACCTTGGGGCCGATCTGCGGGAAAAGTTTCAGGCGACCCATGTGCACGGCGTGGCCAACATCGACTGTCTGGAACTGCCCGATGCCGCCTATGACACCCCGGCCATTCCGCGTGATCTTGACCTGCCGATGATGGCCTATGCCGATTTGTATACCGGAACAAATTATGTCGATGCGGCGGTGTCGCCCACAGACGATTCATTTGCTGACCCCTATTACGGCTACAGCTATTGCCGCCCGAACCAGGAAAACATCGTGCGTCTGCCCAGCCGGGATTTGCCGACCATCGTCAACCGGATCAACGCGTTGACGGCGGGGGGCAACACCTCGATCACGTTGGGCATGAAATGGGGTTTGACGATGCTCGACCCGTCGATGAACGGGGCCTATCAGGAGTTCATCGATGACGGGCTGATGGATGCGGGCCTGTCAGATCGCCCCTATGCCTATGACGACCCCAAGGTGCAAAAGGTGATCATCCTGATGACCGACGGCGAACATGTGCCCCATGACCGGATTACCGATGCCTTCAAGACGGGCCCGTCGCCGATCTACCTGTCACCCAACGGGTTCTATTCGGTGTTCAAGTCAACCTTGCCGGGGCCCAACAACTATTATGTGCCCCATCTGGATACGTTCCAGGCAACGCCTTTCAATGGCGGCGGTCCGGCCGTTCAGCAGAACTGGGAAGATATCTGGGCGACGCTGAAGGTGTCTTATGTGGCTTGGCAGTTCAACGCCCGTGCCATGAGCAACACGTGGGGCGGTCAGGTGACGGCCTTTTACGATTGGTATGACGCGATGACGGCCGAGTGGAAATCACGGGCGCAGATGGATGCCATGCTGCAAACCACCTGTAGCCAGGCCCGCGACAACAGCGTTCTGGTCTATGGCATAGCCTTTCAGGCGCCCAACGCAGGGCAGCAGCAGATTTTGAACTGCGCGACGAATCCGGGCTATTATTTTGACGCGGCCAACGGTGACCTATTGCGCGGGGCATTTCGGCAGATTGCCACGAACCTGACGCAGCTGCGCCTGACGCAGTAAGGCCAAGAACGCCGGGCATGGGGGCTGCTGTGCACCGCATGCCCGGCAGGATTGTTCTGGCCCGATTGCGAAAATTATAAGGAAATAAGGGTTTTTGGGGTGCATCTTGATGAAGATTCCTGAAATTAACCAGTTTCCAGACACATTTTCGCCCAAGGTGTTTGCGAAAACTTTCACCAGAGAATTCTGTCTTACCGTCACCGTTCCTGACGAAAGCAGATCATATGTGGTGAAATATCATGGCTTACGATTCAGACCCGAACGTCGGTTTTCCCGCAAAGATCGGGAGGCGCGCCGCACGGTTTGCCAAAGACGAGCGCGGCAATTTGACCGTGCTTGGCTTGGTCATGGGGTCTTTGATGATCGCCTTTGGCGGTCTGGCGGTTGATATGATGCGCTATGAAGCCACACGGGCCGAATTGCAAAACACGCTGGACCGCGCGGCCCTTGCCTCGGCCTCATGGTCGCAAGGGTTGGTGCCGGAAACCGTGGTTGCAGATTATTTCGACAAGGCGGGGCTGGCGGACCAATTGGTCAATGTCACGGCCACGCAGGGCCTGAACTTTCGCCGGGTGGATGTTGAAGCCGAGGCGGACACCCAACCCTATTTCCTGAACATGGTCGGGCTAGAGAACCTGCATGTGGATGCCAACAGCGCCGCCGAACAGCGCATCACCAATGTGGAGGTGATGATGGTGCTGGACGTATCGGGATCGATGAACAGTGGCAACAAGCTGACCACGTTGAAATCGGCGGGAACCGAATTCATCAATAGCGTGATGGCCAATGACGTCGACCACAAGATTTCGATCGGAATCGTCCCGTTCAACGGGCAGGTCAATCTGGGACAGGCCCTGCGCAACAAATTCAACGCCACGCAGCAGCACAATATCGCAGATGTGAACTGCGTGGATCTTCCGGGTTCCGTCTATTCCTCGACCGGGATTTCCTTGGCGACGGCTTTGCCGATGACGGCCGATGTTGACACCTATTCCGGCACCGACATGGGGTATTTTTATACGTCGAACTACATGACCCCGTCGAACGCCAACAAATGGTGCCCGCCGCAACCGACAAATGTGGTGCGCTTGCCGGGGCAGGACGTGGGCGTTTTGCAGGGATATATCAACGGGTTGGTGGGAATTGGGGCCACATCGATCAATGCTGGCATGAAATGGGGCCTGACCTTGCTGGACCCCGGGATGCGCACCACCTACGCCGATTTCATGGCCGCCGCCGCGATGCCAAATACCCTGACCGGGCGCCCTTTTGAATATGCAGACGACGAGGCGATGAAAGTGATCGTCTTGATGACCGACGGCGAGCATTTCGCCGAAGAGCGGTTGAACGACGCCTACAAGACGGGCATGTCGCCGATCTATCTGTCGGCGGCGGACGGGTATCAATCCATTTTCCACAACACCTTGGTGAACAACACCAATGCCACCACGATTTGCAACAGCCGCCCTTATTATGTTCCGCATCGCAGCGAATTCCACTCGCGGCCCTGGAATGGCACGGTGCCCGCGGCGACGGCCTGCTTTGATCCCAATGCGGTGACCGCCGGGGTATCACCGCGGACCTGGCAGCAGGTTTGGGGATCGATGCGTCTGTCCTATGTGGTTTGGCAATTCTATGTGCGGCCCCTGGGCGGCGATTTTTATGCCTACATGGATATCTTCCGCACCAAGACGGCGACCACCACGATGGACAGCCAATTGCAGCAGATTTGCGGTCTGGCCAAAGAGCAAGGCGTGATCGTTTACGGGATTGCCTTTACGGCCCCGGTAAACGGGCAGGCGCAGATTCAAGGCTGCGCCACATCGACGGCCTATTACTTTGAAGCGGATGACAACGCGCAGTTGACCACGGCCTTCCGCACGATTGCCAACAACATCAGTCAGCTGAGGCTTATGCAATGACCCGGCTTTTGACACGATTGACCAAGGCTTTTCGGCGCGAAAACGGCACCGCTTCGGTGGAGTTCGTGATCGCGGTGCCTGTGATCTTGACCATCTTCATGGCCTCGTTCGAGGCGGGGTTTTTCATGATCCGTTCGGTTATGCTGGAACAGGCGGTGGACATGGCGATGCGCGATGTTCGGCTGGGACATTTTGCGAATGTCAACGCGGCGACGTTGAAAGATGCGATCTGCAGCCGGATCTTGATGTTCACCAACTGCGAAGCCAACATGATGATCGAAATGCAGCGGGTGACGACCGACACCTGGACCTTGCCCAATGACCGCACCGAATGCGTGAACCGCAGCGAGAATACGGAACCTGCCGTCGAGATGCAGATCGGCCAACAAAATGAAATGATTCTGGTTCGGGCCTGCATCATGCAAGATGCCATCTTTCCATCGACCGGGATCGCGCTGGAATTGCCGCTGGATGCGCAGGGCGGATACGCCTTGTTTTCCAAATCGGCCTATGTCGTCGAACCGACGAGCTGAGGATCAGATCATGACCGCCGCGCCCAAGACGTTCCGCCTGCCCCGTTTCTTTCGCGAAGAAAGCGGGGTGCTGTTGGCCGAAACCGTCATCATCCTGCCATTGCTGATCTGGGCTTTTCTGGGTCTGTACGTGTATTGGGATGCCTACCGTTCGGTCACGACCGTGCAGAAGGCCGCTTATACAATTTCCGACATGATCACCCGCGAGATGAACCCGATCAGCGACAATTACATTGTCGGCATGGACCGGGTTATGGAATATCTGGTGGACGAAGATCAGGATGTGGCGACGCGGGTAACCTCGGTCGCGTGGAGCCAAAGCAACCAACGCTTTGAAGTGCATTGGTCGCGGTCGGATGGTAATGTTTTGCAACCCCTGACAACGGCAACCTTGCAGCCGCTGGCGGCGCAAATACCCGCGATGGCTGAAGGCGATTTCGTGATGATCGTCGAAGTCAGGGTGCCCTATGAGCCCGCCTTTGATGTGGGCCTGACCAGCGACAATGTGTCAGAGTTCATTGTGACCCGTCCAAGGTTCCTGCGCTGTATCGTGATCAACAATGGCATCTGCCCGCTGGTCTAACCTGCCCGCGGGCTGTAAGCTTTGGGAATGAAAAACGCTGTTCTTCTTTTTGCGCAGGCGGCCGGATTGGCGGCCTGCGGGCATTGGCCGCCACAAAGTGAGGCGTTGACAGCCCGGGCGGGGGATTTGGTTGCACCAGCCCTGTTGCCGCAAGATCAGGTGCTGGGATCGCCAGATCTTGGCGCCGAGGCCGCCGGGGCCGCGCTGGCCCTTCAGGCTGAGGCCCTGCGCAAGCGGGCCACGGGGCTGTAGAGCCTTGCGCTTAATTGCGCGCTTTGTTGCACGCAGGTTCGATCCGGGCTAACAGGCGCATGATACCCTTGCCCGTGGAGAGAGCCATGTCAGACGCCCCCCTTCGCCTTGGCCTTGCCGGGCTTGGCACCGTTGGCATGGGAGTGGTCAAGATCTTGCAAACCCACGCCGATTTGATCGCCGCGCGCGCAGGGCGGCGGATTGAACTGGTGGCGGTGTCGGCGCGCGACCGCACGCGCAACCGTGACGCCGATCTGTCGGGCTATTTCTGGGAATCGGATCCGGTGGCGCTGGCCCAGCGGGACGACATCGATGTGTTTATCGAGGTGATGGGCGGCCACGACGGTCCGGCCCGCCTGTCAACCGAGGCCGCCATTGCCGCTGGCCATGATGTGGTCAGTGCCAACAAGGCGCTGCTTGCCCACAGCGGGCAGGCGCTGGCCGAAGCGGCCGAAGCGGGCGGCCGCGTCATTCGGTTCGAAGCGGCCGTGGCGGGCGGCATCCCGGTGATCAAGGCCCTGACCGAAGGTTTGGCGGGAAATCAGATCAAGCGGGTCATGGGCGTGATGAACGGCACCTGCAATTACATCCTGACGCGGATGCAAAATGCGGGCCTGCCCTATGATCAGGTCTTCGAAGAGGCGCGGCAACTGGGTTATCTGGAGGCGGACCCGAATCTGGACGTCGGGGGCATTGATGCGGGGCACAAGCTGTCGCTTCTGGCCGCGATTGCCTTTGGAACGCAGGTCAATTTCGGCGCGGTCGAGCTGGAAGGCATCGGCAATGTGTCGATCGACGATATCCGGTTGGCGGCCGATATGGGGTATCGGATCAAGTTGCTGGGTGTGGCGCAGATGACGGGGCGCGGGTTGGAACAGCGCATGACACCCTGTCTGGTGCCCGCCGACAGCCCCTTGGGCCAGTTGCAAGGCGGCACGAATATGGTGGTGCTGGAAGGTGATAGTGTGGGCCAGATCGTGATGCGCGGACCAGGGGCCGGCATGGGCCCGACCGCCAGCGCGGTGATGGGCGATGTGATCGACATCGCACGCGGCACGCGGCTGTCGACCTTTGGCCAGCCGGCCAAGACGCTTGCCGCGGCCATTCCGGCGCGCACCTCGTCGGCGGCATCGCATTATCTGCGCATGACCTTGGTGGACAAGCCCGGCGCCTTGGCCAAGATCGCCACCTGTCTGGGAGAGGCGGGCGTATCGATTGACCAGATGCGGCAGTATGGCCATTCCGGCACGCATGCCCCCGTGCTGATTGTCACGCACAAGGCCACGCGCGACGATATTGATCACGCCATCGGATTGTTCGCCAGTACGGGTGTACTGGTGGGCGCGCCTGTGGCCATTCGGATCGAAGAGGTTTGAGCCGGGGCTTTGCTGGCCGCGTCCGCCCGGGTGTGGCGGCCCCTTGAGGCGTCAGGTGCAAACCGCCGCAACCCAAAGCCGTTAGCGCAATCAGGCTTGCCCCTTTGGCGGGGGCTGGATAGGGCGGAGCCATAGGCCTGCCCTTTTCAAAGGATTGCATTATGACTGCCGCAGAAACCCCAAAAATCGCCTTTCAGGATCGTCTTTTGTCATTGGGCTTGGCCAGGGTGTCAGAGGCGGCGGCGCTTGCCTCGGCGCATCTGATCGGGCGGGGCGATGAAAAGGCGGCAGATCAGGCGGCGGTGAACGCGATGCGCGAGCAGTTGAACCTGCTGGACATCACGGGCGTGGTGGTCATCGGCGAGGGTGAGCGGGACGAAGCGCCCATGCTGTACATCGGTGAAGAGGTCGGCACGGGAAATGGCCCGGCGGTGGATATCGCCCTGGATCCGCTGGAGGGGACCGCGCTGACGGCCAAGGATATGCCCAATGCGCTGACCGTGATTGCCATGGCGCCGCGGGGAAGTCTGTTGCATGCGCCCGATGTCTATATGGACAAACTGGCGATCGGGCCCGGCTATGCGCCCGGCGTTGTGACCCTAGAGATGTCGCCCGCCGAACGGGTCCGGGCGCTGGCCCGCGCCAAGGGATGCGCGGCGGATGAGATTACTGTGTGCATTTTGGACCGAGACCGCCACGAGGCGATGATCGCGGATGTGCGCCGCACGGGGGCGGCCATTCGGTTGATCACCGATGGGGATGTCGCCGGGGTCATTCACTGTGCCGAAGCCCATATCACGGGAATTGACATGTATATGGGGGCTGGCGGCGCGCCGGAGGGGGTTCTGGCGGCCTCCGCTCTCAAATGCATGGGCGGGCAGATTTACGGCCGTCTGCTGTTTCGCAATGCAGACGAAAAAGCCCGCGCCGCAAAGGCCGGTATCACGGATCTGAACCGGGTGTATGCCCGTGACGACATGGTGACGGGCGATGTGATCTTTGCCGCCACGGGCGTGACCATGGGATCGATCCTGCCCGGCATCAAGCGCGAGCCGGGATGGGTGACCACGGAAACCTTGCTGATGCGGTCGAAAACCGGGTCGGTGCGCCGGATGATCTATAAGACACCGGTCAAGTAGGGCTTGTCGGCGCAGCCGCGCTGGGGCATCCCTTGGTCATGACCACGCGCGCGTACTTGAATGTTGAACTGTCGTTGATGGGCCGCCGCTGGATTGGCCCGGCGCCCGACTCCTTGCGACTGGCCGAGGCGATGGCCCAGCAAACGCGTCTACCGATGGCGATTTGCCAGACGCTGGTGGCCCGCGGAGTGGCCCCCGCCGAGGCCGCGGCCTTTCTGGCGCCGCAGCTGCGCGATCTGTTGCCCGACCCGATGGTGCTGCGCGATATGGGCGTGGCGGCCGATCGGTTTCTGGCTGCGGTGGCCGGGGCCCAGCGAATTGCCATCTTTGCCGATTATGATGTGGATGGGGGATCCTCGGCCGCGCTGTTGATCGTCTGGCTGGCCGCCATGGGGCGGAAGGCCACGCTGTATATCCCGGACCGGATTGACGAAGGCTATGGTCCCAATGTGCCCGCCATGCAGGCGCTGGGCGCCGCGCATGATCTGATCATCTGTGTTGATTGCGGCACGTTGAGCCACGATCCGATCGCGGCCGCGGGCTGTGACGTGATCGTGCTGGATCATCATTTGGGCAGCGAGACCTTGCCGGCGGCGCTGGCGGTGGTGAACCCCAATCGGCAGGATGAAGAGTCGGGACTTGGGCATTTGTGCGCCGCCTCGGTGGTGTTTTTGCTTTTGGTCGAGGCGAACCGCCGCCTGAAGGTGTCAGGCACGCAAGGGCCTGATCTGATGGCGATGCTGGATCTGGTGGCCCTTGCCACCGTGGCCGACGTGGCGCCGTTGATCGGCGTCAACCGCGCCTTTGTGCGGCAGGGTCTGAAAATCATGGCACGGCGCGACCGGCCGGGTTTGCGCGCCTTGGCGGATGTGGCGCGGATGGATCAGGCGCCATCGTCTTATGCGCTGGGGTTTATCTTGGGGCCGCGGGTCAATGCAGGCGGGCGGATCGGGCAGGCCGATCTGGGGGCGCGGCTTTTGTCAACGGCCTCGGCCGCCGAAGCAGAGGCGCTGGCGCAGCGGTTGGAGGTGCTGAATGCCGAACGCCGCGCCATCGAATCTGCTGTGCGCCAAGAGGCGCTGGCCCAGGCCGAGGCGCGCGGCGTGGAGGGCCCTCTGGTCTGGGCGGCAGGCGAGGGATGGCATCCGGGTGTTGTGGGGATCGTGGCGGCGCGGCTGAAAGAGGCCTTTCACCGCCCGGCCGTGGTGATCGGCATCGACGGCGGCGAAGCCAAGGGATCGGCCCGGTCTGTCACGGGGGTTGATTTGGGCGGCTGCGTTCACCGCCTGCAGGCCGAAGGTCTGATCACCCGGGGCGGCGGTCACAAGATGGCGGCCGGACTGACGATGCGGTCTGATCAAGTGGGACCGGCCATGGCACGTCTGGCAGAACTTTTGGGCCGACAAGGCGCAGGCCAAGGCGGGGCGGAAGATTTGCGGGTGGACTCGCTTTTGTCGCCCGGGGCGGCCACGCCGGATCTTGTGGAACAGATCGAGGCTGCGGGACCCTTTGGCCAATCGGCCCCGGCCCCGCGTTTCGCCTTTGCAGCCCAAACGGTGGTGGCCCGCCGCATCGGCGCCAACCATCTGAAGCTGACCTTCGGAGAGCCGGGTGCGGGCCCCCGTCTGGAGGCAATGGCCTTTGGCGGCTATGACACGCCGCTTGCCGCGCTGGACGGCGCGGGGCACCGGCTGTTCCATTTGGCCGGGAAGTTGGAGATTAATCAGTGGGGCGGGCGGGCCAAGGTGCAATTGCGATTGGACGATGCTGCGCCAGCCTGAAAAATTCTGTCAGATTCCCCCTTGCGTCCTGCCCCTTGCCCGATTATTGACCCGTCACGAAGACAGCGGCCCGTTCGTCTATCGGTTAGGACACCTGGTTTTCAACCAGGTAAGAGGGGTTCGACTCCCCTACGGGCTGCCACTTTTCCCCCAAAAATTCCAAGGTTTTCGGCACGTTTTTGGGGCTTTCCCCAGTGGCGGGTCTAAAAGGTCGTTTGGCGCAGCAAAACGCGCGCCTCTTTGGGGCGCAGCGATCTGCGGGCGGCGGGATAGGATTGCCCTGTCCCAAGCCCGGGGAAAAGCGCCAGAATCTCTTGTCTTTGGGCGCGCCCGAGACCGCGCAGGGTTTCGGTGCCGGGTTGAAAGCTTTCGCTCCATACGCCGTCGGACTGCACCAGTTCATGATGATCAAACAGGAAATGGATATAGCTGACGCGCGCGACCTTGGGCCGATCCACACCGGGCAAGCCCACCATGGCATGGGCGGGCACCAAAACCTCGTGTTCGGCAAACAAAAGTTCCGCCCGCCCGCCCGACAGCAAAAAACGGTGTTGCGGGCTGACCAGCATCGGGCGCAGCGGCAGCCCCGGGCCCAGCGCCCCGGGGGACAGCCGGACCGGGGAAAAGCGCGGGGCCGCGATCACCTCGGCCAGCGACAGATCCCGCCGCCCAACCCATCTGATGGGTGCAAATCCATTGTCGCGCGTCAAAACCCGCATGCCGACCGTCAAATGTTCGACGGGCACCCGGCCCAAGCTGGTGGTGATCAAGGTGCCGGGGGTGAAACAGGCGATGACCTTTTCAATGTTGGTAAAGGTCATGGTGCCGGTGACAGCGCCGGACGAATCAAGGAACTGCACCGTGCCGCTTTCAGACGATGCAGGATCAAAGATGATCTGGGTGCGCGAAAAGCCGTAGGCGGACAGATCGAGCGTGTCAAAGTCGTCGCCGCCCTCTCCGCCGTCGGCCTGATCGCCGGCGCCGACGAAAAACGTATCCCGCCCGGCCCCACCTGACAGCGTATCCGCGCCGCCGCCGCCTGTCAGGGTATCGTTGCCGTCTTCACCGGCAAGACTGTCTGCGCCGTCACCGCCCGACAGACCATCGTTTCCGGCCCCGCCGGCCAGCGTGTCATTCCCGGCGCTGCCCTGCAACGTATCTGCGCCTGCCGATCCGCGCAGGGCCTCGATGCTGCTGAGGGTATCGCCTGCGGCATCGCCGCCTGTGGCCGTGCCCACCGCAAGGTTGATCGACACCGGAGCGGACGATGTGCTGTAGTCTGCCCAATCGCTTCCAGCGCCGCCTTGCAGACGATCGGCCCCTGCCCCGCCTTGCAGAGTGTCGTTGCCCTCGCCGCCCAGAAGGCTGTCATTGCCCGACCCGCCGGCAAGACTGTCATTGCCCGCGCCGCCGTCGATGGATTCTGCGCCTGTTCCGCCTTGCGCGGTATCGTTGCCGGTCC
>CANHLE010000069.1 GCA_947461435.1 Paracoccaceae bacterium
ATGGGCTGGAAAGGGTCCAGTTCCCATGCCACTTTGCCCTTGCGTAGCCCCAAGTTTGCGACTAATCACCCGCCACGCAGGCAATGCCCCTTGGCCCACCTGCCCCGGCGCTGCAGTAGCTCAGTGGTAGAGCACTCCCTTGGTAAGGGAGAGGTCGAGAGTTCAATCCTCTCTTGCAGCACCATTAAAAAATCATATCACATTGATTTCGATTGAAAATTTTTCACTTACTTTGCTACAGTCCCCCAGTCCGTCCCCCAATGAAGTTCTGATCATTTGGTACATCTAGAGGGCAGGTCAAACCGTGTACAGATGGGGCCACAGTAACATCCAAGTTGTGTATGCAGGCGGCCTTGATGCGCAGATGTTTTCCGCCTCGGAAGAAAGTTGGCTTGTTGGCATGAGCCTCGAAGTTTGAAGGCAGACCAAGCGTCCATCGACGCCAAGTTCGAACTGATGGAGACACATAGGCATCTACTGCTTGCGATAGCATAATTGCAACCGTATCGCGGGTTTAGCTGAATGGCAGAGCAACAGGTTTCCAACCTTATGACGAGGGTTCGATCCCCTACACCCGCTCCATGCAAGACATTGGCCGAATTATAGCGGCTAAAGCAACAAACGGCTGGCTGTTGCTAGTCTGGAAATTGGCAGATAGCTCTTATACGACCCCCGGTCGTCCCTAAGTCATACCTAGAACCCAAGGGTTTGATTGACGTCGGTTTCATTTATGGCAAGCGCGCTGAGCGCTGACGTCAAATAGCTTGAGCGCTCGGCCAGCACGACGCGCATTTCTTCCTGCTGGGCGGCAACCAATCCAACGCCGTCACCATCGCCCAGATCGCCAAATCCCGCCTCCTCGGCGCGCGCTGGCCCGCGACCTATCCGCCCCGCCTCCAACGCCTGCCGACCATGAAGCCGGGCGAATTTCTCACCACCACCAATGAAATCTGAACAGGAGAACACCATGCTGAAACCCGCAATCCTGCACTGATCCGCCAAGTTTTGACCGTCGCAGGCACTGTGTTGCTCGCCAAAGACTATGTCCAGCCCTCTGATGTGGAGCCCGTGATCGGCGCGCTGCTGACGATCGGGTCGGTGCTCTGGTCGATCGCCGACAAACGCGGACGGTGATTGAGATCGCAAATCCGTGCGGCCGTGAGGACCGGACGAACTGAATGTATGGGGGTTTAGCCAGAGCTCTAGCATCAACAAGGCAAGCAAAGTGAGCGAAACCGCCCCCGACAATCAATATTCCTTGCATGGAATAACGCGATGCCATAGACAATCAAAAAAAGGGGTGAGCATGGGCAAACTGACAGGCAAAATTGTTGAAGCATCTGAACTTAAGGGTGCACGGAACAGCGATCAAATCGGGCCTGCACTGCGACATCTCCGTCTCATCTCTGGCTTGACACAAGGTGAGATGGCGGCGCGCTTAAGTGTTCAACAAGCCGCCATCTCCAAGATCGAAAACGGCGGCGATGTGCATCTTTCAACTGTTCGCAAGTACGTTGAGGCGCTGGGCGCGTCACTACGCATCAACGCCTCTTTCCCAGCTGACACACCACTCATGCTTCATCTCTTGGATGCCTTCGACATTGAATATGGAAGCGATGACCAGCTGGTTCTGCCGCTGCTCGGCGATGAGCCGTTTCGGTCGCAGCGCGACGTTGTTCTATCAATTCGCCCGCAATACTCAGAAAAAATCCTGGCAGGCAGCAAGACGGTTGAACTAAGGCGTCGGTTTCCCGTTTCTGCCCCGACCGGCACGCTGGCATATATTTACTCAACGTCGCCGGTTCGAGCAATGGTTGGTGTCGCAGAGATCAAAGACGTTCTTAAACTGCCAGTGAGTCAAATTTGGGCTGAGTTTGAGGAAACCGCATTCATTGATCGAGACAATTTCGACAAGTATTTCGAGGGGTTGGATTTTGGTTTTGCCCTGCTCTTTGACGAAGTTCGAGCTTTTTCGCGCCCCATTCCCTTGGCCGAGTTAAGAGAACAGTTCGGCTTCGAACCGCCTCAGTCCTATCTTTATGCCAAACGTGATCTTCGAAAGGCCCTCAAGAATGAGCCAGCAATCGTATCTAATTGATACGAACATTCTGATTGGGCTCGAAGACCAACGTATGGTCCAGCCAGAGTACTCAAGATTTTATAGCCTTGCGGCGAAGCACAATGTCCATGTTTTCGTTCATGAGGCAACTCGCGACGACTTATTGCGCGACAAGGACTCCGTTCGCCGCAATATTTCACTCAGCAAGAACGCGAAATACCAATCCCTTAGCCGACGACGCGGACTAACTCGGGAATCCCTCGAAGTCGACTTCGGACCGCTTAAAAAAGAAAATGACGTCGTCGACGCGACACTGTTGCACGCGCTGAAGATCGACGCCGTCGATTTTCTTGTGACACAGGATAAAGGCCTGCACGAGAGGGCGCAGAGGCATTCGGCCGATCTGGGACGCCGCGTTCTGTTTGTCGGAGATGCCGTTGACCTTCTAACGCAGACTTACGAGCCCAAAGAGGTTCCTATCCGTCACGTTGCGGAAGTTGAGGCCTACATGATTGACCCTAACGATGGTTTTTTTGATAGCCTTCGCGATGGCTACGGGGGCATCAAATTCAATACCTGGTGGAAGGAGAAGTGTGTCAAGCAGCGTCGACTTTGCTGGGTGGTCTACGACAACGACGAACTTGCGGGACTCGTCGTCCGGAAGGATGAGACCCCCGATGAGACCGATGCGGTTACGAAGGCACGGCGCATCTTGAAGGTCTGCACATTTAAGGTCAGTCCCGAAAAGCGAGGTGTAAAGTTTGGCGAACTTCTGTTGAAGAAGATACTTTGGCACGCACAATCAAATGGCTATGATTTAGCTTACCTCACCACCTATAGCGAACAGACGGCATTGATTAACCTGCTAGAATATTATGGATTTTATCGCGCGGGCGCAAAGGCAGATGGCGAGCTGGTATATGAGCGACGCTTCGCAGTGGGAAAATTGGACGAAATACTCGGCATTTCCGTCTTTGAAGCAGCAAGAAAAAACTATCCACGATTTCTAGTTACAGACAGAGTGCGAGCATTTGGCGTTCCAATCAGAGAAGCGTACCACGACACGCTTTATCCCGACCTTTGGAAACCCCGTCAACCAGACCTATTCAACGGAGCATCGCGGGCAGAGGCACCAAACCGCCCCGGCAATACGATCAGGAAAGTCTATCTCTGCCGTGCACAGTCGAAATTGGCAGATCCGGGATCTGTTCTCTTCTTCTACAAAAGCGCTTCAGAAGAGCAACCTTCGCAGGCCGTAACAGCCCTTGGTATTCTTGAAGAGGTAACCCTTGCGAGCTCAACTAAGGATCTGATGCAACAAACTGGCGGTCGATCAGTCTACAGCGAGGCCGAGTTGGCCGCATGGAATGCGACCGGGGACCACCCCGTAAAGGTCATCAATTATCTACTCGTCGGATACATTGATCCACCGATCGGCCTAGATGAACTACGGGCAATGGGAGTGATAAAGGGAAATCCACAACAGTCTATCTATGAGCTAAAGGGTGGCCTTCTCCAAAAGATGCTCGCTCGGGCTAATTTAGGGTTTGAAGTATGACACATAAGACGACGGTCATGCTGGCTGGTATCTCTGGGGTAGGTAAAACAACGTTCCTCAACCGCCTGAAATCAGAACTTTCCTTTCAGCATCTGACAGCAGGTTCATTGATTTCAGCAGCTAAGGAAGCAAAAAAAAATGAGCGGGATGAGCTGCGTTTGTCGGACATCGACGAAAACCAAAGGTTACTCATCCAAGGACTCAGTTTAGCCCGCGACAGGTACTCTCCACTGATAATTCTAGACGGTCATGTAGTCATTCACACCGCGTCCGGATTGGAAGCAATCAATTCAGAGGTATTTCGTGCGCTCGGGATTAATGCCATCCTGCATCTTGTTGGCACGGCGGAACAGATACTAGAGAACCGCACAAGAGAAATTGGCCGCAATCGGCCTCTCCTCTCCTTGCAAGAACTAGAAGACCATCAGAGCTTTTCTATACTCACAGCAAGCACATTGAGTCGCACCTTGGACATTCCATGGCTAAAAGTAACTTCTGCCGATAGCAGCCTTGTAAAGACGTTCCTATCGCATGTTAAAGAATCGTGCAGCTGATCTAATGTTACACAGGATTTCGTGGCAGGTAGCTGCAAAACAACCGTTCAAATCATACGGTTGTTTTGCTGAAAGGCGCCGTTGAAACCTAGTTCAGTTGCACCCGCAACATACATGCCCATCCGAGAACCGCTCAACTCAAAGCCATAATAGTCAAAAATGCGCTCGAAAAGATGCAGCTTGCTTTCGGCGACAGTCAAGATAGGCTTAGATACGTCAAGCCAAGTCAAAAGTTCCTCAAAGACACGTACGCCTATCCCACGTCCGAAGTACTCGGGATGAACTCGCACGGTGCAAATTTTCTTTTCACCGCGCTCAGATTTCGCAATGCCGATCGCCGCGATCCTTCCATCACGCTCATAGGTGAAGATTTTTCGTTTTTCTTGATCGACACCTGGCACCACTTTACCCAAATACCACTCTTCAATACCGGGATAGTCGCGCGACAAAGGGAGCAAGAAGTCGAGGACACGTGCGTCTTGATGAGACAAACCACGAACTTTCACAGCGCTTTCACGCTTGTATGCAGCAAAATTCTTGGAATCTAGCATCATTTCACGTCCTCCTCCTCAGTTTCAGATTTTTGAGCTGCTGCTCCAGTATCGCCCGGAGCCGGGTCTTCTACAGGGTCTCGATCATAGAGCCAAGCACTTACTTGACAGTAAGCCTTGGGACCGCCCCACTCAAGCAACGATGCAGTGAGGTTCCCCGCTACGCCGAACAAAAAAGCAACGGTAAGGAACCTCCACAGGATACTCCCTCCCGTTCGCCTTGCCTGCAGCTTAACGAAAGACGAAAAATCCTCGATGTGATCAGCTCCATCTTTGGGCTCCTTCTTCCAGTGATAGACCACCATACCTTCCGGTACCTCGTCAGGTACATAGTTTTTCCATACACCGTGTTCGAGCAGCCTGCTTTTCCGCCACGCTTCATGAGACGACGCCACTCCAGCCTCCACCGGGACGGCCGTCAAGAAAGCTATGAGCTTAATGTTCGCGACACCATTTGGCGCGCGTCGCATCAGATCTATAATCTTCGGAGGCAGCGAGCGCACCTCATTGAGACGAAAGTCCACATATTCGATCTGTTCGACACTGCTATTCCACACCCTATCTGCGGGTGTCCTAGATTTAACGAAAGGGTTACCCTGTGGTCCGGACAATCCAATACGAATACGAAAATAACCTCGAGATGAATTTCGACCTTGGGAAGACAACGAAGCTAGGGCATCCGCTGTAATCTCGATTAAAGCACCACCAGCAATATTTGTTATATTCAACTCGTCTTTGTCAATAATTGCACCATCTTTGGAAAAAACAAAGACATCGCAGAATGGACTACTGTCACCCTCAAGTTCTACAATCTTTTGAGATGAAGAAGACTTAGTGCAGCGCAAAGGCTCATTAAAAATGCCTTGAGCAACATCCGGTTTTTCAAAATATGGCCCACAATCTGACAAATCTGTTGCTTTGAGTGTGGTCGGGAAAAACACCTTAATACAGGAAATAAGTTTTGGATCATCGAGCATGATCCCAATCTCGGCGATGTCCTTCTTCTTCTTGTCAGCGAACCGCCAGAGGTTGAAGTGGCATTCGACCCCCGTTGATTCTGCAGCAGGAACCTTTTCACACCAGACTGCGATACTGTTGCTCAACGAGGGCTTCCAATCACTTCAGTTAGAGAACTTCAGACAAGAACATTGCTTTGGTCCACAACCCTGGCACATTCGCGCTGCTGCCTCAATCTCGAATCTTTTCGCGCTCTATCCCAAGGGGGCAGTCGCTTCCAACTTTCGTGGGGCGAGGAAGCGATGTTACTGCACGGCGGCTTAAGCACCCATCGGCACTGAAGCCGTTTATTGGAAGCGTCACGAAAGCTCGCAGAGGCCGCCCAACCGGGAATCCATTGATGGATGAACCAGGGCCCAACCTGGTCGTAAAACGTAGTTTGCTGGCTTCTGGCGATGGCTTCTGAGCGTGTCGCAGTTTGCCCCGTTTTGTTGACCTATTGTTGACCTGGAATGCGGGCATGCGAAAGCCCCGCGGCGAGGCGGGGCTTAGGACATTGTAATCATTACGGAATTTGGTTTCTGGGGCAGGATTTGAACCTGCGGCCTTCAGGTTATGAGCCGCTTATTCCGAAAGGAATGACGTCCTTCTATTTCAACAGGTTACCAGATAACCCATATAACCGGGGGCGAACGTAAGCGAACCCAAGAGTCCGGCTAGTCTCTTGATGCAGGAGGCTCCTCGCCGTGGTCTACCGCTTGATGTAGGGTTTTGAAATATATGCGGGTTTAGCTGAATGGCAGAGCAACAGGTTTCCAACCTTATGTCGAGGGTTCGATCCCCTTCATCGGCTCCAATCCGGCATCCAAAGTAGCCTTCCGACAGGCCGCCGCGTGGTGGAGGTCCATTTCAGCCTCAGCCTCAGTCGCATGCGTCCCGCGCCGCGATGGCGTCAGTTCGCAATTCAGCCAAACTTTTCATCGCGTGCAGCGTGATCGTCGGACGCAAGTCTTCGCCGAACATGTCGATGAAATCGCCCATTGGAGCGTTGGTCAGACAATCACCGGCTGCTGTCAAATACGCTTCGACGCAAGCCTCTGCGGCGGCATTCAGATCCGAGGATTTGTCCAGCAGGTCATCAGCATATTCTTCAATGAGTTCCCCTGTACGGCCGCAATACGAAAGCACCTCGGCCAAGTGACCGCCCCAAGAAACCTCAGTTTGCAACCAGTAGGCGCGTTCTGGCCCAATCGGGTCCAAGTTGCGGTCTGACGCCCAGCACGTAAGGATTTCGATGACCTCTGCAATAATTCCCGACATCCATATTTCGTCTGATCGGAAGTCTTCCGGCGCATCATCGCTCAATATGCCGTGTTCCACGGCATATTGAGATAGCAACGCAACCACAGACCGCGACCGGGCTTCGATAGCTGCGGTGACCGACAACTCTGTTGCTTCACTGTAAGCGTCCTGAAAGCTGCCCAGCGACAGCGCTCCAATAGTGATTTCATGATCATAGCCATCATTCTGGGTGACCCAGCAGTATTCATCCCACAAGGATTGGCAAAAGTTCCCTTCGCAGTTCCCTGCGGGGGGACTGGCCTTCATCCTGTACTTTGCCGCGCGCGCGATGGAGTCCAACTCAGCTTTCGCCCAAGTGAGAGTGTGTGCTGGAATATACGTGGTCACGAGAGGCGCTTCGTTCATTGCATTCATCATCCTCACAAATCGCCAATGTTCGTCATTCGGTTCAAATCTTTTGTCCCAATGTGCCCAGAAAGATGAACAGATTCAGTAATCTAGAAATCATGTCTCAGCATCAGTTAGAGCGTCCTTCTGGCCCTTGGCTCGCAATGTCTCGTAAAGCCGACCCGGCCCGAGCAACACATCCTTGAGCCCCACCCTGACGGTTTCCGAGTCCAGCGCCTGTTTGCTCATATTTGTGTGGGCTTCAAAAGCGTCCATGACAGCGTTAAGTATCGCATGGGTTAGGTCGGGCGAGTTCGAGAATTGCTCTTTGCTGTTGTTTGCGGCCTGTTGAACAAGCGTCTGGCTTTCTTGGACCTTACCGTTCAGTGTCGCTACAAAACTTAACTGGTCGCCGTCTGTGACATCACCTTGAAACAGGTCGTTCAGCTTCGCCAATATCTCGGCCAGAAGGGCCTTCTCCTTTTCCTGAAGCGCACCCGTCCCTGCGGCAGTCAACGGCTTAAGGGGTTCGGCGTCGCCGCCAAGGGGCAAAGGGCGTTGCCCCTGCGAGGATAGTCTGTGATGGGTGAGCACGATCTTGGACACGTCCAAGGCGGTTCTTTCTCGACCGAACTCCAGCAATGGAATGAGACGTCTATAAAAGATGCTGCGCGCCTCAATGGCGGTGTTTCCGTAGTCGAAGATTTGCGACAGGAAGCTGTAAAGTCGCAGGAATGCGCCCATGTCGTTGCGGAACAACAAAAGCGTGTTGAGCGTATCCTGAGCGTCTTTCGCGGCTATGGTGTCGTCGCCCTGTAGGGCAACCGTCAAGCGCCCCTGAGCGGCCTTGTAGGACTTCAGCAGGCGGTCTGCGACAGGTGAGATGGCAGCGACCAAGTCGCCGTGGGTGCCCTTTGGGTCCAACTCGATGCGCACCACCCGGTCAACCTCGAAGTCATCGTAATGGCCTGCCGCGTCCAACTTGGCGCGAAGGTCAAAGACGATGTTCGGGTCGGTGACTTCCTCCAAGGCTGCTGTCTGATAGTAGGTGCGAAAGGCCTTAAGGATGTCTTCGCTGCTGTTCACGAAGTCCAACACATAGGTCGTGTCCTTGATCACCCCTCCACTTTGGTAAGCTCGGTTGAGGCGGGATAGGGTTTGCACGGCTTGGATACCAGCCAGCCGCCTGTCAACGTACATGCCACACAGCAGGGGTTGGTCGAAGCCGGTCTGGAATTTGTTTGCCACCAGCAACACATGGTAATCCGGTTGGCTAAAGGTCTCCCGAATGTCGCGCCCTTTCAGCCCCGGATTTAGGCTCTTGCTGGTTTCACTGAAAGGTTCCGGCCCACTCTCCGGGTCGTTCACTTCGCCCGAAAACGCCACCAGAGTGCCCAGCGCATAGGCCTTGGACTTGATGTACTTCTCGATTGCCAACTGCCAGCGCACCGCTTCGAGGCGGCTGCCAACCACGACCATCGCCTTGGCTTTGCCGCCCAGCAAGGGCTGCACCATGGCGCGGTAATGCTCGACCACCACCTGCACTTTCTGGCTGATGTTGTAGGGGTGCAGGCGAACCCAGCGCATCAGGGCTTTGACAGCCTCGTTCTGTTCGACTTCTTTTTCGTCGATCTCTCTGCCTTCACCCGCAAGCCGGAAGGCCAAACTGTAGGGTGTGTAGTTTTGCAGCACGTCAAGGATGAAACCCTCCTCGATGGCTTGCCGCATAGAGTAGACGTGGAACGCTTCTGGCAGGTTTGTTGAACTAGCGGGTTGGTTGGGGTCGGGTCTGCGCCCGAACAACTCTAGCGTTTTAGCCTTAGGCGTTGCGGTGAAGGCAACGTAGGTGATGCCGCTGGCCCCAGCGCGGGCCGACATGTTGGCTGCAAGCACGTCCTCGGCGCTGACCTCTCCGCCGTCTGCCACATCCGCCGCTTCTTCTGCTGACAGGACGAGCTTTAACTTCGATGCCGCCTCGCCGGTTTGGCTGGAATGGGCCTCATCCGCGATGACGGCGAACCGCTTGCCCTTGGATGCGGCCAGTTCCTGCACCGCTGCCAGCGCGTAAGGGAAGGTCTGGATGGTGCAAACGACGATCTTTTTGCCGCCAGCCAGCGCCTCTGCCAGTTGCCCGCTTTTCGCCCCGGCCTCGCTGCTGATCGTCGCAACCACACCGGTTGTGCGTTCAAAGCTGAAGATCGCTTCTTGCAATTGGGTGTCGATCACATTGCGGTCTGACACCACCAACACCGTGTCAAAAACCTTCTGATGCTGGGCATCATGCAAATCGGCAAGGAAATGGGCCGACCACGCGATAGAGTTGGTTTTTCCCGACCCAGCCGAATGCTGCACCAGATATTTGCCACCGGCCCCTTCGACCAAAACCGCCGCCTGCAGCTTTCGGGTGGCGTCAAGCTGGTGGTAGCGGGGAAAGATCATCCCCGTGATCTGCTTTTTGGCGTCCCGTGTGGCCACCATATAGCGGCCCAAAATTTCCAACAGACTATCGCGCTGCCAGACTTCATCCCACAGATAGGCCGTTCGGTGCCCGTTCGGGTTCAACGGGTTGCCCCGCCCCCCGTCATCGCCCTTGTTGAAGGGCAAAAACCGTGTCGCGGGCCCCTCTAGTTTTGTGGTCATCATCACTTCGGAATCGCTGACCGCGAAATGCACCAAGGCCCCGCCAAGGAAGGACAGCAGGGGTTCGGGGCGTTGGCCCTTGGGGGTGGGGTGCCGGTCGAAGCGGTATTGATCCACGGCGTCTTGAATGCCTTGGGTGAAGTCGGTCTTCAGTTCCGCCGTCGCCACTGGCAGACCATTCAGGAACAACACAAGGTCGATGCTATTTTCGTTGGCCTGCGAGTAGCGCACCTGCCGCACCACGCGCAGGCGGTTGGCGTGATAGCGGGCCAAGATATCAGCGTTCATCGCCAGGGCGGGCTTGAACTGAGCCAGCACCACGGGGGCACGCAGGCCGATCATTTCAACCCCGCGCCGCAACACCTCTAAGGTGCCGCGTTCGTCCATCTGCTTGCGGATGCGGTCCAACAGCATGGCCTCTGCCGCAGCGCCGTTGGTCTTGGTTAGCGTCTCCCACGCCTTGGGCTGAGTGGACTGTACCCATGCCACGACATCAGCGGGCAACAAAGCCCGCGCACGGTCATAACCTGCGGCGTCCCCGTCGGCGTGCAGCCACCCCGCCGCTGCCAGCCGGTCGCAGATTTGGGACTCTAGGTTGACCTCGCGGTGCAGGGTCATTTTGTACCGCCGTCATCGGGAAGCTGGTGCGACAGCATTGCGGCCGCGCAGTCGTTGTTAATCTGAGTCATCATGCGGCCTCGGTATGGTTCGTCGCAAGGTCGCGCACATCAATCTTGCCGGTCACTGCAGCGGAAATGAGGGCGGCGCGGCGTTCTTGCAGCAGGGCGATGGCGGACTCGGCGGTGGCGGTGAGGGTGTCGAAAGAGCTTGTCTTTGCGTCCAAGTAGTCTGCAATTCGTTTCTGCTCATCAGCGGGCGGAACCACCAGCATGAGCTTCGTGAATGATGCATTGGAGAGGTGAGTTTGGTTGAAGCCATCATCTTCGCTCAGAAGGCTCGTGTGCCGGTTCAACTGATATGCAAAGTATCTCGCATCTCCGTCTCGGCTGGTGGTGATGCGACAGACCCGCTGATTGACTGCATAAACATTTGGCCGATCAACCAGAAATGCGCGGGCAAGGGCGCGACCATTCGGCAGATCGCTCATCACCATAAGGATATCGCCAACGGCGGCGGGAGTAAGGTTCGCCGAACAGCGCTTAAACTTTTCTCCTGAGGTCGAAACAAAACGAGCGGTGACGCAGATGAAATCCCCATCTTCATCGAAATAGGGTTCATGCGCTTTTCCTTGCTCAAAGCTGCAGACGAGCGAAAGTCTCTTAAACCCCCACCCCTCCGGCACATCCCCCAGCCATTCAACGCCCGAGGGTTTCAGCGTGGTGTTGGGATTCAGGCCTTTGGTGACGGCGTGGCTGATAACGGCTTGCCGCTTTTCGCGCAAAAGGTCGATCAACCGCCGCTGTTCGGCCACCAGCGCATCTATCTTGGCCGTCTCTTGATCAAGGAAAGCCGCGATGGCGGTTTGTTCGGGGAGGGGGGGGATTGCAAGCCTAGTTGCCGCGAGCGGTTCAAGATTCAGGGAACGAAAAGTTGCCCCTCCAATAGAACTTTCCCATTGGTTCACGGCAATTGCTGATCTCAGGAACCAAAAGACGAAGCGAGGGTGGTTGTTCGCTAAAGTCACGGCCAGACGGGCTGTCCCTTGGGTAAGGTTCGCGCCACTAAGCGACTCTGGGACTACCATCACTTTACCAAAGCTAGGTCCAATAGAGCATACAAGGTCACCCGCCCGTACTTCGCTGCGGCTATAGGCTGCGACGATTTCGGGCGAAGTTAGCATGAGTGTCGACTCGTCGAGGACGCCCGACTCATCTGTCATGTCGGTTGGCCGAATATAGGGAATGCCGCCCTCGCAATGGGGGCCAGCTTGAACGATGCCGTAGGTTATCTGTCTACGCGGGTCGATTGCCCGACTGAGTTTTGAAACCACCCACCCCTCAGGCACCTCCCCCAACCACTCCACCCCAGAGTCCCGATAGGCCGGATAGCGCCGTGTCATGCCGACAACTCCGCCAGCATCGCCTGTATCTTCGCCGTCACCCCCGCCAATTCGGCGTCAATCTCGGCCAGTGGGCGGGGCGGTTCGAAGACATAGAAATGCCGGTTAAAGGGAATCTCGTAGCCGACCTTGGTCTTTTCGGCATCAATCCACGCATCGGGCGCGTGGGGCAGCACCTCGCGTTTGAAATAGGTGGTCACATCTTCGGCCAAGGGCACCGTCTCGGTATCGCGCAGGGCGCTGTCGGCCTGCGGCTTGCCCTTGGCCTTGCCGCGTTCGCCCAACACCACGCGCCCCGCCGCATCTTTCAGGGGCCGTTCCACGGTGATCTGGCGGTAGCCAAAGGCGGCGTTGGGGAAGATGCGGGCCAAGGGGGCCAGCTTTATGCGGCCACCCTCGGGGGCTTCGGGCACGGCCTCTCCTGACAGCACCACATGCCGCCCCAGTTCCTTGCCGGTGGCATCCAGCACCCGCGCCAACTGCGCCTGATGAAAGCCGCCGAACAGGCGGGTCACGGTGGCGATATCGTCTTCGCCCATTTCCTTGCGCTTTGACCCAAGCGATTTGCGCATCTTTTGCCAAAAGCTGGACCCGTCTATCAACTGAACGTGCCCTTTGCGGTGGTCGGGCTTGCGGTTGGACAGCACCCAAACATAGGTCGCGATGCCGGTGTTGTAGAACATGTCGGTGGGCAGGGCGATGATCGCCTCGACCAGATCATTTTCCAGCACATAGCGGCGGATTTCAGATTCGCCCGACCCCGCACCGCCCGTGAACAAAGGCGAGCCGTTCAGCACAATACCAAAGCGGCTGCCCCCATCACGGGCGGGGCGCATCTTGGACAAAAGGTGCATGAGGAACAGGAGTGAGCCGTCCGACACGCGGGGCAGGCCGGGGCCGAACCTGCCGCTGAAGCCAAGCCGTTCGTTTTCAGCGCGGACAGCCTTTTCGACCTTCTTCCATTCCACGCCAAAGGGCGGGTTAGACAGCATATAGTCGAACTTCTGCGAGGGGTGGCCGTCTTCGGACAGGGTGTTGCCGAAGATGATGTTGGAAACGTCTTGCCCCTTGATCAGCATGTCAGCCTTACAGATCGCGTAGGACTCGGGGTTCAATTCTTGGCCAAACATGACAAGCGCTGCCTTGTCGTTGTGTTCGGTCAGATATTCGCCTGCCACTGACAACATACCGCCTGTGCCCGCCGTCGGGTCATAGATCGTGCGCACGACGCCGGGTTTGGATAAGACGTCGTCATCTTCAACGAACATCAGGTTGACCATCAGGCGGATGACTTCACGCGGGGTAAAGTGCTCCCCTGCGGTTTCATTAGAAAGTTCCGCAAAACGGCGGATGAGTTCCTCAAACACCAGACCCATCTGATGGTTGTCAACGCGGTCAGGGTGAAGGTCGATCTGGGCGAATTTTTCGGCCACCTGATACAGAAGCCCCGCCTTGGACAGCCGGTCAACCTGTGCCGAGAACTCAAACCGTTCGAAGATGTCGCGCACATCGGGCGAGAAGGCTTGGATGTAGCTGTAAAGGTTGGCGGCGATGTTGTCCTGATCGCCCATGAGCTTTTTGATGTCCAAGGGCGAGGTGTTGTAAAATGATTGCCCCGCCCTCTTAGCCAAAAAGGGTCCCGGATTCATGCCCATCGCCTGCTTTGCCTGATTTTCCGCCAAAACAGCCTCTTTGGTTGGTGCAAGTATGCAATCCAGACGGCGCAGCACAGTCAATGGAAGTATGACTTTGCCGTAATCAGACTGTTTGTAGTCACCCCGCAAGATGTCAGCGACCGACCAGATGAAGGACGAGAGGGCCTGTTGGTTCAACGGCGTTCTCCTGAAATGTAGTTGGCATCATGGGGCTTTTGAAGGACTCATATCGGGCGAGAGGATCACTCCCTACGCAGCCTGTGCCAAAGATGATCAACCTTAGTTGGAATGTAGTTAGGAAGGCCATGAAAAAGGTTCCTTGGCAACGAAAATATCAGCGACGGGTCCATTGAGCTCTTCGGCGCGTGGTTGCGGTGCAAGGTCTGCCCCCCAATCAAATATCCAAATAGCGGCTGAGCGCGTGCATCCACATTGACCCTCCACCACGTGCCACGCTTACCGGTAAGGAGCTTGGCCCCTGGGAAGATGTGCGCCAGCTTGGGAAGAAGGCTGAGGTTTGGTATCGAGCAAATCGGTTGGGCAAGAGGGTGACAAATGCTCAATCTGGAATGGAAATCAACTTCGCCTCCGAAGGGGCCAAGAAATTGTCTGGCCGCAAAGGCGCCGTGCTTTATCGCTCGGTTCCTGCTTTGCGTGAAATCCTTGAGAAGGGCACTCTGACTAAGACAAGCCCAGAAACCAAGGGTCGCAGCCACATCAAGGCATGGCATGCCTTTAGCGCCACAGTCATGCTGGATGATATGCCATGCGATTTGGTTGCTCACGTCATGGAAACGAGAGACGGCAACCTGCACTATGATCTGAGCCGGGATATGAGCGACGGGGCTAGGTTCTTGCGCGAAGGCGCTGACACCTCGATCACGGCGGGCCGCTACGGTTTAGAAGACAACCCCGTCGAGCTGACCTTAGATTTTGCAAAACAGAAAATCAAGCCCGAGGCTGTTCCTGTCACGGATCTGAAAGTTTTGGCTTTGGCGTCGGAGGCAGGGGCAGAGGCAGAGGCAGAGGCAGAGGCAGCTGTTCGTCAATTTCGCCCGAAAAGGCGGGCATATTCTGCCGCCCATATCCGCTGCTCCAATGCCAAGCTTTCCTCGCGAAGCCGCAGATATGTGTGCCATCGCATCCGCTTCGGCTTCGGCGGAAACGGCGCCACGATGCCGTCCTTCGTCTGTCCAAGGCGTTCACGAAGCCGGATGGCCTTTGTGATCTGCCGAACACGGGGCGTCTGCAACTCGACACTATAACGGCCATTTATGCATTTACGGCATACGATCAGATAAAGGATGGCGCAGCGGCGGCCGCATTTGGGGCATAGGAACCAATTGCGCAAACCACCCAGGTGGCAAGGCGTCTGCGTGATTTCGACCGGGATGTCGTAAACAATGACCAAGCCTGATGAGGCCTCGGCGACATCCCGGATACGAAGTTGCGGGGTCTGTTCACAAATCATTTGGCCAAACTCCTGACCTTTCGCGCAGCTCATGCCTTTTGTCGCAGCACATTTTCGATCATTGCTGTGATCGGTCGCGAGGTGGCTAAGTCAATGCAGGATCGTTCCACGTCATAAGTGCCGTTTCGCAACCGGTAGTGCCCAAGGTACGCCGGAAGCAATTCCTGAACATGGCTGTTCGCCCCGAAGTCAAAGCCGACATGCTTCAGGTAACGAAACATCGTGTCAGCGTCGGTGCAGAAGTCATCGAAGATGTTCAGGATGATGTTCTTTTGCTGTTGGAGCGTGAGCTCTGGCGCAGGATCCGACGTGACGGAGACCTTTTTGATCGAACACAGAGACGGTTTCATTTGCGGTCTGGATTACTTTTCAAAGGTTGAGCGGCTACGTTGCACTTTGGTGTTTGGCTCCTTAGTTCGATCGTCATAAAAAGTGTTGGTCGTCGACGTTCCCGACGTTCCCTCCCTAAAGGGAGAGGGAACGGTGGGAACGCTAAGCCGACGGAGTTCCCAGCGTTGCGGGAACGGTTTGGGAACGTAGGGAACGCTCATTCGTTGCACTTCCAAACAAAGTCATCGACGATGCGGATCAATTCCCGATCGTGCAAGGCCGTCTTTTGTTTGTGAAATGCGGAGCGCTTGCTGCTTTCGCCTTCACCGGGCGAGAGAGAGTTGCGGTCGCAGGCCGCCCGCCAGCGGTGCAGCGATACGCATTTGCGATTGTGGGGGAAGTCTTCACCAGTCTTGCTGACACCATGGTCCTTCAAGGCATCATCGAGGGCCTGCATTGCGATCAAGGCTTGCCCCTTGAGGTGAGGCGGCTGTTTGGAGGGTGCCTCAGTCGGCACGACCACCGCAGAGGTTACGTCTTCATTTTCTTCATCTTGCCCCAAGATTACGCTTCGCAACTGGTAGCTAAACGAAGCCCCGCTTTCCATGTCGCGTTGCTTTTTCGCCACGGCAGTGATGACTGGTCCACTGCGGGTGACTTCTATCTCGGTGTCAACGGCCGCCCTCAAAGATCCACTGCCGCGGGCACCCTGCGCTAGATCCTTGCCGCTGTGATGGATGATCATAACGTGGGCACCCGTGGCAACCCGAAGCCGGTCCAGGTTGGCAACCAGCATGCCCATGTCTCGTGCAGCGTTCTCGTCCCCGCTGCCAAACACTCGTGCCAAGGTATCAATGATGATCAGGACCGGGGACTTTGGCAGTTTGCTCAGAACGTCTGCTAGATGATCAGCATCCTCACCGGTGCAGAGGTCCAGAGCCTCGGCCAAAAGCATGAAGTCCCCTGCTTTTTCAACCTTAGCCATTTCGTCCGGCCTCTCGATCCGAAGGGCAGCGATCCGATTGAGAAATCCAGTGCCGCCCTCACAAGCCAAATATACCACAGGGCCGGGGAAACGTCCGCGATCGGCCAAGGCGGCACCATGCCAATGCCCACCAACCGCAACTTTGAAGCCCAGATCAATCGCCAAGAACGACTTTCCAACGTTGCTCGGACCATAGAGGACAGAGAGCGTGCCGCGGCCCAGCCAGCCCTTTGCGAGGTGGAGGCTCTTCAACACAGGTTGCAACTGATCGATCGGGCGCAACCGGTCAGCCAAGAAGTTGCGCCGCGACTGATCAGAAGGGAAATTGGGCTGAGCGGATTTACGGATTTCCATCATATCCGTCCCCCTGCCCGACGGCGATCGTCCCGATATTCTTTCACGGCCTGCTTGAAATGGGGGTTATCCCCAAGAGCCTTGCTTTGACGCATCGCTGCAACGATTTGTTCCATCAGGATAAGGGCATCCTCGGGATGGCAATTCCTGATCGCGCAGACCAAGCGCGTTGCAACGACTGCGCGCTCGCGATATTCTTCCTTTATGAAGTGTGATTGCTCTGCCTTTTCCCCGGTCGCGCCCGCCAGCGCGCCGGGGATTTCGCTAGAGTGGTGCGGCCCATTATTTTTTGTCATTGCCAGCACCCTTCCCACCGACGTGGCGCTTGCCCATCAGCGCCTCGTCGACCAGGTTCTCAGGAAAGTAGTTCAAACCGCCCAATTTGATCGGCGGAGGTAAGCGCTGAGCTGCGATGTCGCGGTAAATGGTGGTACGACCGCGACCACCGAGCTTTGCACGCAGTTCATTGAAGGTCAGGTAACGCATCTGTTGGCACTCCGAGGGATTTCATAGTGCCCCCCAATGTTCCGAGAAAAATGCGTTACGGGAGACGGGTTTTTTTCACCCGTCCCCTTACCTTTTCAGTAGGGCAACGTTAAGATCCTGATCAGAAAGGGAATTAAATTCCACTGTAGTTATGCTGTTGATCTGCTCGGGAACCCTGTATGGCGACCATTTAAAGGATTTCGAGACAACGTTCGCATCGATGAACTGCTGAAAAGCCTTGGCCAATCCGAGGAATCGCAAGCAAGATACCTCATTGCCCTCCAGTTCAGTTGCAAGCGAAGGCTCAATCACGGCCGCGGCTTGAAGATGTGCTGTGTCACGAAACCGTTCGAAGCTCTTCTCGACTTCTCGAATCGTTGAAGTCAGGACGCCGGTTCCAAATCGTGCATGGTGATGGTGTGAGACGAGTCTCCTCGCGGCATTGATAGTTGGTGCCGCCATCGTCGCTGCAGCGATCCGTGCTAGCTCAAGCACTACTTCACCTGTTTGAACGCGCGCCTTCATATTCTTTTCGATAACTCTTTCTTTAAGCCTTAGCCCCGACGCCGACATTGGGGACAGAGCCGCTGCCGGATTCATTTCTTCCTCTAACATCATCGTCGCGTAGGTATGTTCGATGGACATTGGCTCGGTCTCCGAAAGAACGGCGAGAACCATGAAATCCGGGCGGGCAATCCAATTTCCGGCTGCATCAAATAGTCTGATGTACTTGGGTTCGACGGCGTTCATTCTAGTTTCCTAGGTACGGGGAGAAACGGCGACCCCTCTTGGCTTGCGACACTTGAAGTAACGCCGAGCAAGAAGTGTCCCCACAGTTCGTAGAGGTTCCGGCGTTGATCGAGAAAATCGCTTCGCTGATAGGCACGCGTAACCGCCGTACCGACCACATGACCGATCATCAACTCCGCAACCTCAAAGGTAGCTTCCGTCGCCTCCGACAGCCACACTCGGAGAGTGGACCTGAAGCCATGAGGGCGAGCGGCAATGCCCCGACGCTCCATCAACCGGATCATGTTGACATCACCAAGTACCCCACCGCCGTTTGACCCGCCGCGAGGTGACGGGAAAATGTGCCCATCGCGTCGAAATGGAATGGTACGGTCCATCACAGACTGCATTTCGGGCGTCACCGGAAGGCGCATGTCCGCTGTCTTACCTTTTTTACCCTTCAAATTCTCGCCAGGGATTGTCCAAACGCCGTCCGAAAACTGATCGACATGGGCCATCCGGACGGTCTTTGAACGTAGACCCGTCAGGATTAGCAGTTTCAGTGCTAGGTTCGTGATGTTGTCCTCTTCAAGCGAGGCGTAGAATGCGGGAGCGTCTTCCCAAGGCATGGACGGAATATGTTCGACAACATGACGCGTTTTGCCCAAGAGCTCTTTTGCTTTTGCCGTCGCCTGCAAGTCGACATTGATTCCCTTAGCAGCAGCATACCGAAGGACGATGCCCAAGCGGTAAAGCGCTTTCTGAGCCGGGTCGGCGGTCGTGTGCCAGATTGGCGCCAGAACGTCGCGGATGTCGTTCTGATGCAGTTCGGTAACTGGCACTTTCCCAAGCTTTGGCAAAACGTGCACTTCAAGTGGCGAGAACCATCGGCCAGCAGCTCCGTCGCCCTTCAACTCGGCCTTCCGAGCCTCAAAAGCCTCCTTGGCAATCGTATTCAGGCTGAAATCGTTTGTTGAAG
>CANHLE010000070.1 GCA_947461435.1 Paracoccaceae bacterium
CCCAGCAGATCCGGCATCGGCCAGCGGCCTTCTTGCCACGGGTCTGGATACCTTTGCGTTTTCGCTGTCAAAGGATAATGGCGAGCACACCAACGTGACCGGCTTTGACAAGCTGACCGGAGAGACGGTGGTGATCGACGGCGTTACATTGGAGCGGACAGAGTACGAGTATACCGAGACCGCTGATGACGGCACAATTCTGCGCCAGTCGCGCGGAAACGAATACATCCTACAAGAGCCACGCACCTTTATCGCCGGAACAAGTGAATGGTGGGACGGCGAAAACTGGATGCCGATGGATGGCCATCCGGTCGACTTCGCCTTTCCCGGTGACAAAGGCTTTGAAGCCACACAACCGATTTTCGACTGCGATGCGGTGATGTCGCAGCTTTCAGATGAGAAGGACTTGATCCATGACACTCTATGATGACGCCTGGGTAGCGGCCGAAGAGGCCAAGCGTGCATGGTTGGATGCCAATGGCCTTTACAAAACCGAAGATGAACATTCTTCCTGCGGGGTCGGCCTTGTCGTGGCAATTTCGGGCAAACCGAGCCGAAAGGTCGTCGAAAACGGCATAAATGCCCTGCGGGCGGTCTGGCACCGCGGCGCGGTGGATGCCGATGGAAAAACGGGGGACGGGGCGGGGATCCATGTGCAGATCCCGGTCAAGTTCTTTTATGATCAGGTCCGCCGCACAGGGCACGAGCCCGATACCAAAAAACTCATTGCCGTGGGTCAAGTCTTTCTTCCCCGGACGGATTTCGGCGCACAAGAGCGGTGCCGAACCATTGTCGAATCCGAAGTTTTGCGGATGGGGCACTATATCTATGGCTGGCGGCACGTTCCGGTTGACACCAGCGTTCTGGGCGACAAAGCCAATGCAACTCGGCCGGAAATTGAGCAGATCCTGATCCGCAACGACAAGGGTATTGACGACGAGCAATTCGAGCGCGAGTTGTACATTATTCGCCGCCGCATCGAGAAAGCCGCAAATGCGGCGGGTATCCAGGGGCTGTATCTTTGCTCATTGTCGTGCCGGTCCATCATCTACAAAGGGATGATGTTGGCCGAGCAGGTGGCCGTATTCTATCCGGATCTGATGGACGACCGGTTTGAATCTGCTTTCGCAATCTATCACCAACGTTATTCAACCAACACCTTTCCGCAATGGTGGTTGGCCCAGCCGTTTCGGATGCTGGCCCATAACGGTGAGATCAACACGCTGAAGGGCAACGTCAACTGGATGAAAAGCCATGAGATCCGCATGGCGTCGTCTGCGTTTGGTGACATGGCCGAAGACATCAAGCCCATCATCCCCGGCGGCACATCGGATTCCGGCGCGCTGGATGCCGTGTTCGAAGTGCTTGTAAGATCAGGCCGCAATGCGCCCATGGCCAAGACGATGTTGGTGCCCGAGGCCTGGAGCAAGGCCACAACAAATATGCCCAAGGCCTGGGCCGATATGTATTCGTACTGCAATTCGGTCATCGAGCCTTGGGATGGACCTGCGGCGCTGGCGATGACCGATGGGCGTTGGGTCTGCGGCGGTCTGGACAGAAACGGCCTGCGTCCCATGCGGTACGTGATTACTGGCGATGGGCTGCTGATCGCAGGATCGGAGGCGGGTATGGTGCCCATCGACGAAAGCACTGTGCGCGAAAAGGGCGCATTGGGGCCAGGTCAGATCATTGCCGTCGATATGGCCGAAGGCAAGTTGTACCACGACACCCAAATCAAGGACAAACTGGCCGCTGCGCAGCCCTATGGCGATTGGGTTGGTAAAATAGTCGATTTGAACGCCCTTCTGCGGGATGTGCCCGAACTGCCCTTGTTCACCGGTAGCGACCTGCGCCGCCGTCAGATTGCGGCTGGCTATACAGTCGAGGAGCTGGAGCAGGTTCTGGCCCCCATGGCCGAAGATGGCAAAGAAATGGTCGCCTCGATGGGCGACGATACGCCCGCTGCCGTCTTGTCCAGCATCTATCGCCCCTTGTCGCATTTCTTCCGTCAGAACTTCAGTCAGGTCACCAACCCGCCGATCGACAGTCTGCGCGAAGGCCGCGTGATGAGCTTGAAGACACGCTTTGGAAACCTGCGGAACGTGTTGGACGAAAACTCCTCACAGACCGAGATTTTGGTTCTGGAAAGCCCCTTTATTGCCAACAGCGAATTTGACGTTCTGGTCAAACGCTTTGGGGAGCAGGTCGCCTTTATCGATTGTACCTTCCCGGCAGATGCAGGCAACGACGCCCTGCCCCAAGGGCTTGACCGTATTCGCGCCGAAGCGGAAGACGCAGTTCGGTCTGGCGCGGGGCAATTGGTGCTGACAGACCAGCATCAAGGCGAAGGACGCGTTTCGATGCCGATGATCCTTGCCACCTCTGCCGTCCATTCGTGGCTGACCCGCAAAGGGTTGCGTACGTTTTGCTCGATCAACGTGCGGTCCGCGGAATGTATTGACCCCCATTACTTTGCCGTGCTGATCGGATGCGGGGCGACCACCGTCAACGCCTACCTTGCGCAAGATTCCATTGCGGATCGCATCAATCGGGGATTGATCGACGGCAGCCTTCTGGATGCGATGCGCCGGTACCGGGATGCCATCGACGCAGGGCTTTTGAAGATCATGTCAAAGATGGGGATATCGGTGATTTCCTCGTATCGGGGTGGTCTGAATTTTGAAGCAGTCGGATTGTCGCGCGCCTTGGTTGCTGAATATTTCCCCGGCATGCAGTCGCGGATTTCGGGCATTGGTCTTGCCGGTTTGCAGATGAAAGTTGAAGAGGTGCATGCCAAAGGCTGGAGAGGCGGCGCGGATGTGCTGCCGATCGGCGGATTTTACAAGGCGCGCAGGTCGGGCGAAAAGCACGCATGGGAAGCGCAGACCATGCACATGCTGCAATCGGCCTGTGACCGCGCCTCGTTTGATATCTGGAAGCAATATTCGGCAGCCATGCGGTCTAACCCGCCGATCCACATTCGGGATCTGCTGGACATCAAGACCCTTGGAAAGCCGGTGCCCATCGAAGAAGTGGAATCCATCACCTCGATCCGCAAGCGGTTTGTCACCCCGGGCATGTCCCTAGGGGCTTTGGGGCCAGAAGCGCACAAGACCCTTAACGTGGCGATGAACCGTATTGGGGCGAAATCTGACAGTGGTGAAGGCGGAGAGGATCCTGCCCATTTCTTGCCAGAACCCAATGGTGATAACCCATCTGCCAAGATCAAGCAGGTTGCATCGGGGCGCTTTGGCGTGACGGCGGAGTACCTGAATGCGTGCGAGGAATTGGAGATCAAGGTCGCGCAGGGCGCAAAGCCCGGCGAAGGTGGGCAACTGCCCGGCATGAAGGTGACGGCGTTGATTGCGCGTCTGCGGCATTCGACCCCGGGGGTCACGCTGATCTCGCCACCGCCGCACCACGATATCTATTCCATCGAAGACCTTGCCCAGTTGATCTATGATCTCAAACAGATCAATCCGCGCGCCAAGGTAACGGTAAAGTTGGTTTCGGCCAGCGGGGTTGGCACCATTGCGGCCGGTGTGGCCAAGGCCAAGGCTGATGTCATCTTGATTTCGGGGCACAATGGCGGCACCGGGGCCTCTCCGGCGACGTCGATCAAATACGCGGGTCTTCCGTGGGAGATGGGCCTGACCGAGGCGCATCAGGTTCTGTCGATGAACAACCTTCGGGAACGGGTGACTTTGCGGACCGATGGCGGCCTGCGCACAGGGCGCGATGTTGTGATGGCGGCGATGCTGGGTGCGGAAGAGTATGGTATCGGCACGGCGGCCTTGATTGCGATGGGATGCATCATGGTGCGTCAGTGCCAGTCCAACACATGCCCCGTCGGCGTCTGCACCCAGAACGAAGCGCTTCGTGCAAAGTTTACCGGTACGGCGGATAAAGTGGTCAACCTGATCACCTTTTACGCGCAGGAAGTGCGTGAAATTCTGGCAAGCATCGGGGCGCGGTCGATGGACGAAATCATCGGGCGTGCGGATTTGCTCAGCCAGGTGTCGCGTGGATCGGCCCATTTGGATGACCTTGACCTGAACCCGTTGCTTATCACGGTCGATGGTGCGTCAAAGATCACCTATGATCGGTCAAAGCCACGCAACCATGTTCCCGATACCTTAGATGCCGAAATCATCAAGGACGGTCACCGCTTCTTCGAAGATGGTGAGAAGATGCAACTGTCTTACGCCGTACGAAATACCTTGCGGACCATCGGCACCCGGGCGTCCAGCCACATCGTCAAGAACTTCGGGATGCGCAATTCATTGCAGCCCGATCATTTGACGGTGAAGCTTTCAGGCTCATGCGGGCAATCTCTGGGCGCTTTTGCGGTGCGGGGTTTGAAACTCGAGGTGCAAGGGGATGCCAACGATTATGTTGGCAAGGGCCTTTCAGGCGGTACGATTGTTGTTCGGCCAGCCATGTCGTCGCCGTTGACGGCCAGCGAAAACACTATCATCGGCAATACGGTTCTGTACGGCGCGACGGATGGCTATCTTTATGCGGCGGGTCGCGCGGGTGAACGCTTTGCCGTGCGAAACTCGGGTGCGTCTGTTGTGGTTGAAGGCTGCGGTTCGAACGGGTGCGAGTATATGACCGGCGGTGTTGCGGTTATCCTTGGCAGCATCGGGCCCAATTTCGGGGCCGGGATGACCGGAGGTATGGCCTATATCTATGATCCCGCGGGTGTCGCTGAAGATCACGTGAATTTGGAAAGTCTGTTTACCTGCGCTGTGTCGCATCCGCATTGGGAGGCCCAATTGAAAGGCCTGATTCAAGCCCATGTCGCCGAGACGGGCAGCCGCCATGGGGCATCTATTCTGTCAAACTGGGCAGAAGAGCGCGCGAATTTCCTTCAGGTTTGCCCAAGGGAAATGCTGCCACATCTAAAAGCGCCACTGTCGGACGAGGCGCAAAAGGTTCCAGCGGAATAATCGCGATCTTTGGTCGGCGGCGGTACTTGTACCGCCGCCACTTCAGGCCAGCAGGCGCATGAAACCCAGATAACCAAGGATCGCGGCCGCGACCACGAAAGCGGGCGGCATGATGTGACGATAGGCCCAAGCGATGGCGCGCTGGACCCGTTCCAAAACCGCTTCTGCGCCGGTTCCCGCCCGGCCGCGGAGCCACAGCAGCAAGACCAGCGGAGAGACATAGATCGCCGAATAAAGGACGAGCCACAGATACTCTCCCACGCGGGTTTCGGCGAGTTGCGGCACCTGCACAACGGCTGCGAACAAGGGCACAGCCGTCGGCAAGTCAGACAAGGTGCTAAGCACCGCAAAGACGGCTGTGCCTGCCGGGGTCAGGGCCATGGCCAGATCGCCGACGGATTGGGCCGCGCCGGGAGACCGCCAGAAATGCAGGCCGAGCAAAAAGCAAATGCCGGAGCCTGAAAGCAAAAGCGCCGCAGGACTCCAGGGCGGCAGCATTGCCAACCATTGGGCAGCATAGACCGTCCAGCCCTCGACCAAAAGTATGGCACCAAGCAGATAGACCACGAAGGTCATCGCCAGAAAGATTGCGCCTTGCAGAAGTGGCCGTGGCAGCATGAGGAGCATCACCATTGCGCCCACGGTCGCCGGATTAAGCGCATCTGTGGCAGCAAGGGCCACAAAGGCCAGGCTGGTCGATAACATGTCCGATTCAACTCTTTAGGTTTCGGGCAAAGGCGTGCGACGTGGCCCATTCGCGTTCAATGTAGGAAGCCGATTTCAGCGATCAAGTCGCGGCACCAACGGCAAAACTGGGTGGGGCAGGGCGGCAACAGGGATTGGCTTTGGCCTTGGTTAGGCTTGACCCCGTTCCGCCTTTCGGGCCTATGTCCCGCCTGATGAGCGATGCCAAAAAATCCACAGCGGCCAAAAAGGCCAAAACCGCCGCCACGGTGCCTGCCATGGGCCGCTGGCAGATGGCGCGGTGGTGGGTTTTGCGTGGTCTGGCGGGGCTGGCGGCGTTCTATGCGGCGCTGATCCTGATTTTCGCTTTCGTGCCGCCGCCAATCAACCTGTATCAGATAGGCGAAGCGTGGCGTCTTGGCGGGATCGAAAAGGACTGGGTGGATTGGGACGAAATCTCGCCCGATATGCCCCTGTCCGTGGTTGCGGCCGAAGATGCCAATTTCTGTCTCCACTGGGGATTTGACATGGAGGCGATCCGGGACGCCATTGCAGATGGTGGTGGACGCGGGGCCTCGACCTTGTCACAGCAATTGGTGAAGAACACATTTCTATGGCATGGGCGAAACTGGGCCCGCAAAGCGATGGAGGCCGCCCTGACGCCAGTGGTGGAACTGGTCTGGACCAAGCGGCGCATTTTACATGTTTACCTGAATGTTGTTGAGTTCGACGAAGGGGTATTTGGCGTGCAGGCTGCCGCACAACATTACTTCAACGTCGATGCGCGCGATCTGACAGCCCTGCAATCTGCCCGTCTGGCTGCCGTATTGCCCGACCCGAAGGGCCGTGACGCCGCCAACCCATCGTCCTTTGTGCGCAGCCGAACAAAGGCGATCTTGGCAGGGGCCGAGACGATCTCTGCCGATGGCCGGGCTGACTGTTTTGCCACACAGGATTGACCCTTGTCGTCAAGCAGGGCATTGAGGGGAAAACCTCAACTCGTAAGTGTTCAATGATCAGACTGTATCATTTCCCATTGTCGCCCTTCTGTCGCAAAGTTCGATTGACGCTGGCCGAAAAGAAGCTTGATGTCGAATTGGTGGAAGAGCGTTATTGGGAACCGACGCCTGATTTCTTGCGGCGCAACCCGGCTGGCAAGGTTCCAATCTTGAAGATTGATAACCGCATCCTGAGCGAGAGTCAGGCGATCTGCGAGTTTTTGGAAGAATCCTTTCCCACCCCTGCCTTGATGCCGCGCGATCCTGATACGCGGTACGAAGTGCGGCGCATATGCGCTTGGTTCGATGACAAGTTTCACACAGAAGTCACATCCAAACTGCTGTACGAACGCGTGAACAAGAAGGTGATGGGGCAAGGCTATCCAGATTCCAAAGCGGTGAAATCTGGGGCCACTGCGATCAAGTTTCATTTGGACTATCTGGCATGGATTTTGGACCAGCGACGCTGGCTTGCGGGCGACGTCATGTCCTTGGCTGATTTTACGGTCGCCGCGCATTTGTCGTGTCTGGACTATATCTCAGATGTGGATTGGAACCGGCACGCTGTGGTGAAGGATTGGTATGCCAAGATCAAATCCCGTCCGTCGTTTCGAACGCTTTTGGCGGATCAGATTTCGGGCTTCTTGCCCCCGGCCCATTATGCCGATCTGGATTTCTGATGATCTGATCGCGTCCCGCGTCGGCGGAAAACGCCGACCAATCGGTGATGGGCCATGGACCTGAAGGGCCGACTTGAAGCACAGGCCCTGACGGAAGGCTTTTCCAAACTTAGGATCTGCGCCCCCGATTCAGCGCCGCAAACGGCCGATCGGTTGCGGGAGTTTCTTGCCCAGGGGCGGCACGGACAAATGGCTTGGATGGCAGATAGAGAGGAATGGCGAGGCAAGCCTTTTGCGCTTTGGCCCGCTGCGCAATCTGTCATCATGCTGGCCGAAACCTATACACCTGAAACGGATCCTTTAGCCGCTTTGGCACAAAAGGATAGAGGCGTGGTTTCTGTCTATGCGCAGGGCAAAGATTACCACGACCTTGTCAAGCGCAGGCTTAAACGTCTGGGAAGGTGGTTGATCGAGGAGGCTGGGCCGGGAACGCAGATCAAGGTTTTCGTCGATACCGCGCCGGTCATGGAAAAGCCTTTGGCGGAGGCGGCCGGTCTGGGCTGGCAGGGAAAGCACACCAACCTTTTGTCGCGTGATCTTGGCAATTGGTTCTTTCTTGGGGCAATCTTTACAACTGCGGACCTTCCCAAAGATGAACCAGAAGTCAGCCACTGTGGATCTTGCACGGCTTGTCTTGATATTTGCCCGACAAACGCATTTCCGGCCCCCTATCAGTTGGACGCTCGGCGGTGCATTTCTTATCTGACCATCGAGCATAGAGGACCGGTTGACATCGGGCTGCGCGCTTTGATGGGCAACCGGATTTACGGCTGTGATGATTGTCTTGCGGTCTGTCCATGGAACAAATTCGCCGCCGCGGCGCGCGACATTGGATACATGCCTAAGGTCGGTTTGCCAGAATTGGCGGATTTAGCTGTTCTTGATGACGCGGCTTTTCGGGAACGTTTTTCTGGTAGCCCTATCAAACGCATCGGGCGCAACAGGTTCGTTCGGAACGTTCTGTATGCAATCGGAAATTCAGGTATGGCCGATCTTGCTGCTATCGCAGCCCTTCTGCAGGACGACCCGGATGCAGCCGTAGCGGATGCTGCCCGCTGGGCCATCAAACGGCTGACAAGTTCCGTTCAATCCAACTAAGACAGCAACAGTTCGTCTTCGAGGAAGGCAACGATTTGCGATACAGCAACATCGTCGACATATGCGCCATCATTAATGAACAATTTTTCGAATGGTAAACCTTTCCGACCAACAGCCGTTTCAAGCGCAACAGCAAACTGAACAACGTCGATTGATTCAAATGCCAAATCACCCAAAAGCGTTGTAGAGGCGTTCATCCCGCCTTCAAGTTCCATGTCCCAATCGCGCACCGTATCCTCAAGCACGCCAATCACAATTGCCAAAAGTCCGTCTGTTGAAACGACAGCCAAGTTCATTCCTTTCCGAATTCCACGCGTCATATTGATAATCAAAAGGTATCATATAAGTATCGTAAGATTAAAAATAACTATCAAATTATTGTGTCTTGATACAAGGACGCGTGAAGGTCAACAACTTAGGGCGTTCGAACAATTGCCAAAAATTGTATCGATCCTCGGCGTTTCAGGACGTGTAGTGCATCAAGAATCTTGCAACCAAATCTTCCAAAGACCCGGTCAGCGGAACATTGTCGGCACGCTCGGGCCAACCGTGGGCCGTTTCATGAAGGATCACTTGCCAAACATCTGCCGCCCCGGACCACATCCGAATTTCGACGGGACGAAGCCCAAAATAGAAAACCTTTCGGCGTGGGACGATTCCCACGGCGCGGTTGCGCCTTAACCAAAAGGCCAATGTATCATCTGCAGACAGCAGAACGCCGCCAGGCGTTTCATTTTCAAATCGTGCCATGTCACCTCCCCCCCAAGGGATAATTGAATCGACCGGGGACGGTGCCAAAAGGACATGCACAGGATCGCCTGCGGGCGCTTCGTGCAAGAAATCTGCGGGCATCGCGGACATGATCATGGCGGCAGCTTTTGGGGCTGGCAAAAGCTCGCAAGCGAGTCTTTGGACAAACATCGCGCCGTTTGATATCCCAACCAACCCTAGCGGAACGGGGCCCGCATTACGGATCAGGTGCCGGACGAATTCCAAATCGGACAGCCATCCACCTTCCAAGGCAAGCCGACCGTCGCACCAATGGCCGTTGGCTTGTGGGAAAACGGATCCTTGCCCATGGAAAAAAAGCGCCTCGGCCATACCGGATCGTGCAGCGAAAAGCGGCGCTGCACCGCCGCCGCCGTGAAATCCCATGAATAGCCGCTGCTGTCTTTGCTCAGGCGCGCTGTTTGGTGCCTCATGAGCATAGGCAAGGCGAATTCCATCGTCAGTCAGTATGGCGAGTGGTTCAAACTGGTCTGAAAAATTTATATATGTCATATACTTAACGACCCAGGGTCTTTGGACGATGGCCAAGCCAGACCTCTAGGCCGCCATCAGGGTTGTCAACGTATCGCCAAGTGCCGTTCGTTTCCTTGACCGCCACGCGAGGCCCAAAGACATTTGCAGTACCAACCCAAAGCCCAAGGGGGGTCGACAAAAGGTTTCGAATTCCCCAATTGTAAGGATTGCCAAAACCGCGACGATCCACGGGAATCCAGTTTTCACCATCGGCGGTGCGCCACAGATCGGCGCCGCCTTCAGCGTCAATCATGGCATCGGATCCGACCAAGCCAACCACCTTTCGGACACGCTGTGGGGCCTCTGCCAAGGTGGACCATTTCAACGTCACCGTCCAATCGTAGCTTCCGGCGTAAAGCCAACCGTCATGTTCGGTCATTGCCCACATATAACCGTTGAAGAACTGGCCAAAACCCGATCGCAGACCCGACAAGGGCTCGCGGTCCGCATCATCTCGGTCACCGACAATCACATCCCAGGTGTCATCTGGATTGACACGAAGAATTTCGGCGGCCGCTGGGCCGACATTGTTGACGCGATCATAGCCCCCACCTTGTATCCCGGTTCCGACGTAAAGAGCGCCCTTAAAGCCCGTCATGCACGCCACGGCTTGGTTGAGAGGGCCGCGTCCGCCACCATCTGTTATGATTTGGCGCCATCGGTAAGGTGATGATCCTTCGCCATCCGTCGCCCAGACCTGAAGACCGTTCAGATTGATTGTGCCCGCATAAAGCGTGTCCCCAACTGTGGCCAAACTGAAGATGCCCAGATTGTTGGCATCACCAAACCCGGGAATATTCACGGCCTCCCATTCGTCATGTTCAGGATCCGCAGCCGCAAAGACAATTGGTAACCCAGCAGAATTCTGTTGACCGCCATCTGTACCGCGGCGCGCCGTGGGGGCAAAATGCAGTCGCCCCTTGAATGCCGTCAAGCTGCGGGTCGTAGAAATAGGTGGGTCGATTATCCCGTAAGGCGTGACGGGTGAAAAGCTTTGCCCATCGAATGTCTTCAAGATCAGACCGCCCGGCGCGCGCCCAGGTGCCCAGGTTGCGATATACAGTCCCGGCTCGGGGTCATTTGGGGCCTGATAGATTTCCATGGACCGATAGCCGATCTCACGGGCCACCATGGCACCGCCGAGCCCTTCCACTTCTGGCGCGCGGTAAACCCGCTCCCATTTCGCCGTTGTCGGATCGTAGCACCAAATCTGCGCATGAAAATCGAGCTTGTACAGACCATCCCGGTCATCGGGGCATTCAACGGGCCAAACATGCAGCGGCAACTGTGAAAACGCGGCCTGCAGCTTTAGCATGCACATGTTCGACCTTGTGGTCCCCATGTAAAGCTTGCCCTTATACCACGCCATAGAATGCGCATAGGAATTATGCCCATCGCCAAAACCTGCTTTGGCCAAACAATGGAAATCTTGCACGCGCAACCCCGGATTAGGGGCGGGATCTGGCATGTTTGCAAGATCTGGCGTGAAAACTGTCATGCTGATGCCGTCGGGCTTGGCTTGGGCTTGCGAACACGCAAAGGCACAGGGGCAACCACCGGGTTCAACAAGAATGTGTCCCGCGGTAGTGTTACCAAATAGGCGATAAAGCCTGCCACGCGATCGGCCGTCAACATCAGCCGCGGCTTTAGTGCAAGGCCGCCTGACTGATCCCAAATCGTCGTATCAACGGCGTCTGGAAGCAAACATTGAACGCGCACGCCCTCTCGCTGAACTTCCTCTGCCAGCGACTCGGACAGGCCCACGATGCCAAACTTCGATGCGGCATAGGCGCCGTCAAAGGCACGCCCCTGTTTCCCAGAAACAGAGGATATATTGACAATGTCGCCCGATTTCTGGGCCAACATGGCGGGCAATACGGCGCGATTGGACAAGAATGTTCCGGTCAGATTGACGTCAAGTACCCGCTTCCAATCGGCAAAGCTGGTGTCTGCCACCATCTGCGGCGTGCCGGAGGTCCTTAGAATGCCGGCACCTGCTATCAAGATATCAATACGCCCATGCGCTTCCAAAGCAACGCCCGCCATTTGGGCCATATCCTGCTCAGACGTCACATCACAGGGCAAGGCAATTGCACCGCGCCCAATCTCTTCCGCAAGCGACTGCAAGGGACCCGCAGCACGATCCACCAAGATCAAACTGGACCCGCGCGAAGCCAAAAGGCGCGCTGTGGCGGCGCCGATACCACCGGCAGCTCCGGTGATGATGGCAACCTTGTTGGTCAAGGCATCGTTCATTCGTCACTCCAAAACTTAGGTGCCCGCCCCACTCAGACTGCGCGGCGAAGGCAAAATATGCGGATCGGGAACCCAAATATCTTGGCCCAGATCAATTAATCCTAAAAGCGCTGTCGCGAAATTTTTAGGGCTTATCGACCCGCCGAATGACGCGCCAAGCGCAGTTCCCGCGATAAGCGGGGTGTCGACCGTGCCCGGAAGAATGGTGCGAACACGGATCCCTTCGGCTGACATTTCCTCTGCCAAGGCATGTCCGTAAGCAGTCAATGCAAACTTTGTGGCACTATAAGCCAAGGCAAGGGCCTGGCCTTTTTGGCCATGCGGTGTAATGGCCGAACCGATGTTCACAATATCACCATCTTCAGCTTGCCGCATCAGGGGCAACACCGCCTGATTGGCCAAGAAGACACCATGCAAATTCACATCCACCATAGTCTGCCAATCAGAAAGTGGCAGATCGCGCGCCCGCGGTGGTAAGCTCGACTCGCCGCCCACTCTACCAAGAACCGCAGAAGCAATCAGCAGGTTCACTTTGCCCAAAGTCTTCAGAAACTCACTCAGTTCGATCATGTCGGCTTCGCTGGCAACATCAAGGCCCAACACAAAATGGCCCGGTCCCAGATCTTCGCGCAATGACTGAAGTCGCGCGGGATTGCGACCAATCCCGACCACCCTGTCACCCCGTTTGCCCAATGCAATCGCCAGCTCTCGGCCAATCCCCGAGGTTGCGCCCGTGACCACAGCAATTCTGCCGCTAAATGTCGTCATCAAACCGCCTGTGCCTGACGGCGCGCGGCGCGCGCGGCCATGAAACGCGCCAAGAGTCGGCGGCGATCCAATGTTTGCGGGGCATCGACACTTGAAACAAAAGTGTTTACGGCGCGGCCGAACAATCGGGGCTTTATCACCGGAAAGAAATGCCCGGCTTCTGGTATGACGATCCTTCGGGCGCCCGGAATCGCTTCTAGTAGACCGTCAGAGGTTGGCAAGCAGTGTGATTTTGCGCCATACAAAAGCAACGTTGGCATTGACAGTTTTGCCAGCGCGCGCGCCGTCAACTCTGATTCATCCTGAAGCTCGGTTGATGCCGTGGTTGAATCCAGCAAGGATTGCCAACGTTGCCCGGACCGCGCGCCCAACTGGCGCGACCGCAGGTTGATTCGGCGTGCCTCTGGTCCTTCAGGCTGAACCAGACGGGTCACGTTCTGCGCGACGAACATATCTTCGCCCATTGCATTCATTAAACCCGGTTGCGCCACTGGCGATGGCACGCCGGCCCCGCGTGGTCCAAGTTGCGCCAAAACCCGAAAGTCCATTTCAGTATCGTCACTTGGAAAAGTTTGAACACCCTGCTGTGCCAAGTCCGCTTTCCAGGCCGGCCAATGCGGCCAATCCGCCAACCGCATCATCGGTTGCAACGCCTGTAATTGCGTATCAGCGATGGTCAAACTTGCCACCCGCTTGGGATGTTGCAAGGCAAAGGCGATCGCGATGCGCGCGCCATGACTGTGACCCACAATATGCGCCCGCTCTTGCCCCAATTCTGTAAGCAAATGTTCCAGATCGCCGGCAAGATGCCCCAGATAATACCCCGATTGCGGCATGGAGCTTGCGCCATGTCCCCGCAAGTCATGCATCAAGACCGGCTTGTCCGCACCAATGTGCCGAGAGGCACCCAAGTACCAAAAAGCAATATTGGCCCCTAATCCGTGGATAAGAGCAACAGGGACCGTGTGATTGTCCAACTCTGGTCCTAAGGTCTGATAATTGATCCTTAGTTCATTGCGGGTCATGACTGGCATGACAACGCTTCCTTATGTTAGGGGCGGCGAACCACCAGTTCAGTCCATGTAGCCAAGTTGTTTCATCTGACGGAGCAAAGCTTCACGATCTTCCTCCGATACGTCTTCGTGTTCCGTTTCGACTGTCGTCTGAGTCGTGCCTCCCTTGGAGGCGGAAATACCGCTTTCCAAGGCTTCTACTGGAAGCCGACCTTCAAGATCTCGTGGAACGGGCACGCCCAAAAGCGTTAGCATAAGGGGTGCCATATCTAGAATATTCAGCGGGTCCAACTTAATGCCGCTGCGAAACTTCGGGCCGTATCCAACGAATATGCCAGCCGGATTATGCGTTCCGTCGGCCAGTTCCCGAGGTTTGACCACTTCGTCCTGTGCAAGAATAGACACAAATCCGCCATCGCGCAGCTTAAGGGTTATGTCAGGGCACGGCTCGACAAAGCTTTTCCCGCGCAGTTTATTAAGCGTGGCATCAACGAAGACGGGCTTTCCGTCCCGCGGATCGCGGAAATCCAAAAGCTGCTGCCGAACTTTCAGAACAGTGTCCAAATAGTCATCGGGCTTTACGCCGACGCCGTTGCCAAGATCTGGCTTGAAGTAAATCGCGTTCGAACTCGGCGTTGGGCAGAATGCGATCGACTTGCGCCAATCAATCATGCCCAAGTGGTCTTTGATTTTGTCGGCCGTCAAAGAGCCTTTTGTGTCGGCGACGGAATTCTTGCTCCAGACGAGATAGCCATTTTGTGACAGCCATTCGTTGATATAGACAATTTCCGTCGTGGGCCCAAAGCCGTGGTCAGACGTCACAAGGACGTTCGTTTCAGGTCCGGCCGTTTCGACCAACCGCCGAATATTCTCATCCATTCGGCGATAGAAATCGATGCACAGTTCTTTAAGCTTATCTGTCTCGGCACCGGCCTCGCCCGGATAGCACTCTGGGTCGACATACCGATAAAACAGATGCTGCAACTTGTCCGGCCCGTCCAGAACGACGGCGGTAAGCTCTGTCCGGTTTTCTGTCATCATGCGGCAAGTGACTTCGGTCCACGCCGCATCACGTGTGTTTTGCAGTTCTATCCAGTCTGCATGCTCATCCGCCTTGATGCCGGTGATGCATTTTTTTTCTTCGCCAATGTCCATTCCAAGATCGCGGTAATCAAAACTCTTGGAGGCTTTCAGAGTTTCAAAAAGCTCGGGCGGGTGCATGCCGTGACGCAAATGCTTCCACGGGACAAAACCGGAAACTACGTAGCCATCGATCTGAGGCGCCGGCGAATAACCGTAAAAATTCATCGCGGTGGCGCGAAGCTTGTTGCGATTTGCGATCGAGAAAATGGTTTCGGCCCGATTGTCACGCCGATCATTGACCTTCAGATAAACAGAACCGTCATCCAGATAGGCAGGGCGCAGAAAGTCGTAGATCCCATGCACTTCGGGGCTGCGGCCCGTTGTCATCGTTGTCCATGCGGGCGGCGTCAACGGATTGTTTGTCGACATCAGGTCAGCAACCACGCCGCCCTGCATCATCGAGGTCAAGAACGGCAAAACGCCCATTTCGGAAAGGGGGCGCAACAGCCGGAAGGTTGCACCGTCCAGACCAATCATCAAAACGCGATCCGTCATAATTCTCCTCGGGTCTACCCGAAAATGAAAGGGTAGTTCTTCTTCAATAAATCTGATCCGCAACATCCAATTCCTAACACGCGAATGCTGCGTTTGCAATCTTCGCGCCGAATCGGTTTGCGTCATTTTCACGATTGTGCAAAAGCTCTGTGCAAGAAATACGGCAGTTTGCTGGCTAAGTTCGCACTTGTGCGGAAGAGTCTTGGGACTTAGCTATAGTGGCTGGTGATCTGGTTGAGGATTTGCATGAAAGCCGTGGCGGACAACGCAAAACAAGACTCAGGGTCGGATCTGTCGGAAGGCGTGGCGCGCGCGGTCAGTGACGCAATGCGAGACCAGAAAAAACGGCAAGAACGTTTACGCCACGTCCAAGAATTTCTAACGAGCCCGAATTTTATCGAGATGAAGGACCAGCCGGTCGTAACAGGCTCTGACACTCATGAACTGGAAGATCGGCGTAAGGATCTGAAATATAGAATAAAAGTTATGGAATCTGTTGTCGGCATGCTGATCGAAGAATTGGATATGCTTGACCGGGTCATAAAGGACCGATCTTCGTCACGGACAGACCCAACAGCACAACCAACGGCCGATTCTGACGGGTGAACCGCCAGTAAAGTCAGCTGTAACCCAAAGCGACGGCGAGTTTTTGGGTTTCTTTCCGGATGGGCATTCCGTCGGGCCGCCAAGGAGCGGGGCCGAAAAGCGATAGCTCTTCCAACCCCGGGATTTGTTCCGATAGTTGCGATAACGACAGGATATTTCCACCGGAATTTGCGCCGAAGGGGCCAGGGCCGCAAAAGGCAGATCTTTCTGGATGCTGCATTGCAGCAACGCAAGTGTCCGACGCACTGAGGCCGAGTTGAAAGAGAAGAGTCGGGATCGTGATCTGCCTCTGGTGCGCGATGTCTTCGATTCGCACACGGATGATTTGTTTGGCCGTGACCATTTCGGATAAGTCAGACATCCCTTCTTCCGCCAGATCCCAGATTTCGGTTGGCGCAGGCAGCTTTGGAAAAACGCTTTCGTCAACGGCGCCCAATAGCCATGCGGCAGCCCCCCCGTGTTGTGCCATGATCGCCTGACCATAACTTTTGGGGTGCATTTTTATCGCCACAAACTGCGCATTCGGAAATGTTTTGACCAACCGTTCCAGACTACCAGTTTCAAACAGGGATGACGTCAACGGCGCAACGATTCGTCGGGGGGCGATGCGCTGGGCAATCAAATGCCAGACCGCTGAGGTTGGCAAATACGCGTGCCGAGACAACCATCGACGGGCCGCATCTATGCCGACCACGGTCTGCTCTCCGGTAAGCAGTTGGGACAAGGTTCTGAGCAGACCGTGAAGCTGGCTGGACCGCAGTCCTATCATGTCGCGCATCAAGCCATCCAGATTGCCACCAAGTTCGAGATTTGCCTCGGCAATTCCCCAACACTCCGGATGTTGGCCCAACATCGCGGTAACCGTTTCCCCCGCCATTCCTGGCGGGGCAATGACGAAGATGGGATTCGGAAAAGCCGCAGAACTGTAAGATGTCCTCAAGGTTTCGGCCGAAGCGTCAACACCCGCCGGCTTGTCTGCGATCAAAGTCCATACCCCTGGAAAAACTTCAGCATCTCTTCGGATGCCGAAATATCCTGACTGACGGTTCCGGTCACGCGGCGACTTTTCCCGTCAGAACCGGGCCAGCTGTGTCCGCCGCCCGTTATTTCAAAGAACTCAAGGACCGTCGATCCGTTGCAGTTGGAAAAAGTGGTAAGCGCAACAGTTGTTCCGTCATTGGTTGAATCCGGCAGACTTCGTGACTTTGAACTGGAAGAACATCCGTCCTGACCCAACCAGAATGCGACGGTTTGATCATGCGACAGAACCTCGCCACCTGCGCCCATGCCAAGGGCCTTCAAAGAACGAATCTCTCCACCCGCCCAAGGCATGATCGGGTCAGTTGTGCCGTTGAAGAACACCTTCGGGATCGAACGAGATGGATTGCAACTTGCCTGATAGTCAGCGGGCATATTCGCCGAGACAATCGCCACCGCCGAAAACAAGTCTGCCGCATCACAGGATAGTCGTTGCGTAAACATACCTCCGTTCGAAACGCCTGACGCAAAAACCCGGCCCAAGTCGACACCCATCAATTGTTCAGAATTTGCGATGATCGCTCTGACAAAGCCGACGTCATCGGCACCTTGTGACACCACCGATCGACCATCGTTCCACTGATTTCCAGCCGCTTTGGGAAAGATCGCTACAAAACCCAGTGAATCGGCCAAATCGGCCATATCACTGCTGGAAACAACGTTTTGAACGTCCCCTCCTCCACCGTGAAAGATAAAAACGGCAGGTACATTTTTTTGGCCCGCGACGGCGGCGGGCACATGGAAATACAGCGTCCGTTCCGTCCCAGCATAGGAAATTGTAACTGTTTGGAGTCCTGAATCAGCCGTCCCGGCCGCTCGTTTTTCCCGAAGGTTCTTTAGGGCATCGCGTATCGGCCCTGCATCGGCGGCTGTAATCGAAAGTGTCGCAGCCAGAATCATGAAACCGATTCTTTGAAAAAGCTTGTTCATTTCTGCAAATCCAATTCATGAGATTGATCGAAAACTGACCAGAAAATATAGCTATTGAATTTAGTATAATGGAGCTGCTTGCCACAGCAAGTGCAGGCGCTTTCAGTGCGCGGAAAGCGCCCAAAGTCGGCTTGGAAAAAGGGAATTGAGGGCAAGGCGTTGTCATCGGTCTGTGCTTTGGCTATGGTTGAGTGACATAGATTTTTCCAATCATTTTTTCTGAAAACGAGAGCCTCCATTGCCAGATCCGCTTTTCATTGTGGCGCCGCCTCGATCCTATACCTCTGTCATTGGCGGAATGATTGGCCAGCATCCCCAGATATACGGATTGCCGGAAGTAAACCTTTCACATGGGGACACTCTTGGTGAAATGTGGGACTCGGTCACTGCGGCTCTCAACTTTGGCACATCGGGCCTGCTCCGCTTGTTGGCACAGATGAATGAAGGCGTGCAAACAGAAGAAGCTGTGCTTCGGGCCCGTCAGTGGGTCTTGCGGCGCAAACATTGGACCGGAAAAAAAGTCTTTGAGTACATTCAAGAGGTTGTCGGCCCTGACAAGATCTTGGTCGATAAAAGCCCGCGCAACACAATGCGGCTTGAGCATATGCAGCGCCTCTTGCAGAGTTTTCCACGTGCCTCTTTTCTTCATCTGACACGCCACCCCCTGACAACTGGCAAGTCTACAATCGAGTTGATCAAAAGTTACGGCGACAAGGATCCGTCAGAACGCAGTGCCCATTTCAGCCCTGATCAGGTTTGGCTTCGATCGCAGTCGAATATTCTGAAATTCGCTGAAACCTTGGCGACGGGGCAGTACATGCGCATCAAGGGTGAAATGCTGCTTTCCGACCCGCGCTTCTATTTGGCTCAAGTCTGCGAATGGTTGGGGATCGACAAGGGCCCAGAGGCAGTCGAGCAAATGCTTCACCCAGAGTCGTCGCCCTACGCTTGCATTGGTCCTGAA
>CANHLE010000071.1 GCA_947461435.1 Paracoccaceae bacterium
ATTTGGATGCTGTCATGGTGGAAATCAACCCGTTGGTCATCACCGGAACCGGCGATCTTGTGGCGCTTGATGCAAAAATGTCCTTTGATACCAATGCGATGTTCCGCCAATCACAAATCGCAGAATTGCGGGACCGCAGTCAGGAAGACCCGCGTGAAAGCACGGCAGGTGACCACGGGCTGTCCTATGTCGGGCTTGAAGGTGATATCGGATGCATCATCAACGGCGCTGGCCTTGCGATGGCCACGATGGACATGATCAAACTCGCCGGCGGTGAGCCTGCGAACTTTCTGGATATCGGTGGCGGCGCGAGCCCTGAACGCGTGGTTCGGGCGTTTAGAACTGTGCTGGCCGACGGCAATGTCTCGGTGATCCTTGTAAACATCTTTGCCGGGATCAATCGCTGCGATTGGGTCGCGCAGGGCGTGGTGCAGGCTTACCGCGAGGTCGGTCTGACCATCCCGGTGGTGGTGCGTCTGGCTGGAACCAATGTGGAAGAAGGCAAGGCGATCATCGAAAACTCGGGGTTGCCACTGATTTCTGCCGATACGCTGGCTGAGGCCGCTGGGGCGGCCGTCGCCGCCCGTCCGACTGCCACCCCTAACGTTGCCGCCTAGGAGGATCCGATGGCCATTCTCATCACCGAAAAGACACCCGTAATTGTTCAGGGACTTACTGGCCGTATTGGCAGCTTTCATGCCTCGGACATGATCAAGTACGGTACGAACGTTGTGGGCGGTGTCACCCCGGGCAAAGGCGGCGAACGCCATCTGGATCGCCCGCTGTTCAACACCGTCCGCGAAGCGGTCGAGGCGACGGGCGCAGAGGCCTCTTTGGTCTTCGTGCCGCCGCCTTTTGCGGCAGACGCGATCATGGAAGCGGCAGACGCAGGCATCCGCACGGCGGTCTGCGTTACGGACGGAATTCCGAGCCAAGACATGATGCGGGTCAAGCGTTTCTTGAAGCGCTATCCATCTGACCGTAAGATGCGCCTGATTGGGCCAAACTGTGCGGGCATCATCTCGCCGGGTAAGGGGTTCATGGGCATCATGCCGCCCCATATTTATATGCCCGGTCGCATTGGTATCGTCGGCCGCTCGGGCACCTTGGGCTACGAAGCGGCCGCTCAGATGAAGGATCTGGGCATTGGCGTGTCCACGTCCGTCGGGATCGGCGGTGATCCGATCAACGGATCGTCCTTCCGTGATATTCTGGAGTTGTTTGAAGCAGATCCAGAGACGGATGCCGTGATGATGATCGGCGAAATCGGTGGCCCGCAGGAGGCTGAAGCCGCCATCTATGCGCGCGATCACATGACCAAACCCGTCGTGGCCTATATCGCGGGTCTCTCTGCGCCAAAGGGACGGAAAATGGGCCATGCCGGCGCCATTGTCAGTGCCTTTGGCGAAAGCGCGCAAGAAAAAGTGGAAATTCTGGCGGCGGCCGGAATAACCGTCGCGCCCAACCCATCGTCCATGGGCGAGACGATGGCCCAAGTGCTTGCGCGCCGTATCGCAGCCTAGGGTCGCCCATTTGCAATTAGCCCCGGCCTTTGCCACAATAGGTCAAAGGCCGGGGGCAGCATGCCGTTGATTTCAAATACAGCCACGCTTTTGATCATCGACCTGCAAGAGCGGCTTTTGCCTGTGATTGCGGGTCATGACTCGGTCCTGCGCAATGCCAGAACTTTATCGGCGGCGGCTGGATTGTTGGGGGTGCCGGTCGTGGTAACCGAACAATACCCCAAGGGTCTGGGTCCCAGTTTTGGCGGGCTCATCCCCGAAGATGGCAAGGCATTGTCTAAAACCAGCTTCGATGCAATGGCGACACCTGCAATTGCGAACCGCCTGTCATCGGCAAAAGACATCGTTGTTATCGGCTGCGAAGCACATATCTGCGTGGTACAAACTGTTGTGTCGCTGTGCGATACAGGCCGCCGGATTTGGGTGGTCGCCGATGCAACCGGCTCCCGAACGGCCGCAAATCATCAGGCCGCGCTGGGCCGCATGGCAGCGCAAGGGGCCGCAATTGTCACGACGGAAATGGTCCTGTTTGAATGGCTGCGTGATGCCAATCATCCGCAGTTCAAAGCGATTTCAAGCTTGATCAAATAGAATTACAGAATGAAAATTCTGCAGTCGGCCATAATTGGAACGGATTGATCATTTCGTGCTTTGCCGGTAGGAACCCAACAACGCCCGAAACGGGCCTGGGATGCGAAAGGGAAATCATGTTGAAAGCCAAACTTGGGATCTCGCCAATTTGTTGGTGGAATGACGATCTGGTCGAGTTGTCGGACGATGTGAGTCTTGAAGAATGCCTTCGTCAGGCCTCGGTGGCGGGCTATTCGGGCATGGAAACCGGCCGCCGTTTCCCGATGACAATGGTCGAATTGGGACCGGTCTTGGATGCGCACAAAATGTCCGTTTGTGGCGGATGGTTTTCCGGCACGATTTTGAACGGAGACTTGGCCGAGAACAAGGACCAGATTCGGGCCCAGATGGATCTGTTCATCGCCGCAAAGGCGCCGTGCATTGTCTATGGCGAAGTTGCGCAATCCATTCAAGGCGACCGATCCAAGCCTTTGTCAAAAAAGACAAAACTGGACGAATTGCAGATCCGGACCTACGCCCACAATATGACACTTTTCGGCGAATGGTGTGCCGAACAGGGTATGCCACTGTCCTACCACCATCACATGGCCGCGGTCATCGAAACCGAGGCCGAACTTGATCTGTTCATGAAGCATTCAGGCGCGGGTATCCCGTTGCTCTATGACGCTGGTCATATGGCGTTTGCGGGCGGCGATGTGCTGCGCGTCATCGACAATCACCATGCCCGCATCACCCATGTGCATACCAAGGATGTGCGCGCAGACGTGATCAGCACCATCGACCGCACCAAGGAATCCTTTCTGGATGCCGTGGTCAAAGGAGCGTTCACCGTTCCCGGCGATGGCAGCCTTGATTTTGATGCGATCATAAAGCGTCTGGCCGGATACGGATATGAAGGGTGGTTCGTCGTCGAAGCCGAACAGGATCCCAAGAAGGCCCCTCCTTTGGAATGGTCGACCAAGGGCAATGCCGAATTGCGCCGAATTCTGGCTCGGCATGGCTACACCGTCGCAAACTGATCACGCAAAGGCTTTTGATCCGGGTCAGCGATCAAGGCCCCAATTCGACGTCCATTGCGGAAGTCGCTCGCGGATCTTGCAAGGCCCGCGTGCGATTATCTTCTCTTTTTTGGGCGCTGGGGCATTAATTTGTTTCAATTCGCTATGCGGATCGCAAAGGGGAGTTGACAGAACCTTATCCCCCGCGCGTATTCTGTCACAAAGACAAATGGGGTGTCGCGCAACTGTCACACGCGCCACCTACGTTTGCTTTTGCTCGGGACACCAAAGCCAGAATCCCGGCAAACAACCGGGAAAACCTAGGGAGAACTTACGTGACCAAAACCTCCACTCTGAACCGCCGCAGCTTTCTGAAGCGCTCGGCTGTCGGCGTCGGCGCATTTGCAGCGCCGGCCATTATCTCGTCCAAGGCCCTGTCCTCGTCGGGCGAGTTGAACTTCACGGGCTGGGCTGGTTATCCTGCCTTCGCCGAAACGGTTATGCCGGCATTTTCTGCCGCAACCGGTATCACGGTGAACTTTGCGGAGCAGCCTGACCAAGATTCGATGTTCGCAGCTGCGAAAGTCGCAATCGAAGCCGGCGGCATCGACATGATCGAACCAACGCTGGACCGTTGGGGCGGCTGGAACTCCAACGGCCTTCTGGGCGCATGGGATCCGGCGAAGCTGGCGATGGACAATTACCTGCCCGGCCTTGCTGATGGCGCCGCTGGTAAGCGTTCAATGACCGCTGAAGGCGCGTTGATGTATGTTCCGTCCAACTGGGGCACCGAAGCTCTGGTTTACAACAAAGAATCCGCCGTACTCGGAGAGCCTGCTTCGCTGGCCGCCTTGTTCGACGCTGCCAACCAGGTCGTTCTGCGTCCGCATTCGGCTCTGGCTGCTATGGGCCGTCTTCTTGACTCGCAGGGCAAATTGCCGCGTCCGTGGATGGATGGTTACACCGACATGGCCGCTATGGTTGAGCTGTGGGACATCGCACTGGCCGAAGCCGTCAAGGCAAAGGGCAACGTGGTTCAGTTCTGGTCGGGCGAAAACGAAGCCAACGCTGGTTTCGTTGCGAACGGCGCAACGGTTGGTCTGTGCTGGGATTCGACCGGTTACAACCTGCGCAACGATGGCTACGGCTATGCCGCGCCAGTGGAAGGTGCCTTTGCTTGGCACCAGGGCTTCGTTCTGATGAAGAACGCTGTCAACGTTGAACAGGCGCACGAATTGGCCAAGTGGGTTTCCACCGCTGAAGGCGCCGCTGCTTGGGCTTCGGCCTTCTCAGCAAACCCGGTTGGCAAAGGCTCCGCAGAGCTGATGAACCCCGATGTGTCGACCTACTACAACTCGGCCTTCGACGACGCCAAGCTTGCTGCTCTGTGGTGGTGGCCCGAGCAGTCGGCCGAGTTCATCGCCAAGCGCGGTGAATACGCAGACAAGTACAAGGCATCCTAAGTTTGCTGATCTAACAGGCACGCCGGGACCACAAGGTCCCGGCGTGTCGTTTTTTTGCGATCGCTGGGGCGTGCTGGACTGAAAACCAAACGTGATCTGGTCATACCCATTGCGCGGGGCATCGCACCTGCTTAGCCTGAATAAAAACCATAAGACCACGGGGAAGAACGACCATGAGTGCTGGAATTGAACTCGACAACGTCTGCTGTGATTTCGGATCGTTTCGAGCCGTGGACCACGTCAATGTGAACATCCAGCCCGGAGAGTTCTTTTCGTTTCTTGGGCCTTCGGGTTGCGGTAAAACAACGATCCTGCGCATGATTTCCGGCTTTACTGACCCGACAGAAGGCGTGATCCGCATCGGCGGAACCGACGTGCGCGGTCAACGGCCGAACCAGCGCCCGACAGCGCTGATCTTTCAGAACCTGGCCTTGTTTCCGCTGATGCCCATTTGGGAAAATATCGCTTTTGGTCTTGAAGTGCGCGGTGTCGACAAAGCCAAGCGCCGCAAGCGGGCTGAAGAATTGCTCGCCCTTGTTGATTTGCACGACAGCGCCGACAAAATGGTCAGTCAATTGTCTGGCGGACAAAAGCAGCGCGTCGCAATCGCCCGCGCCCTTGCCGTTGAACCTGCTGTTATGTTGCTTGACGAACCGTTATCCGCGCTTGACCTCAAGCTGCGCCAACATATGCGCGCCGAACTTCGGGCCATTCAGAAACGAACCGGCGTGACCTTTATCTACATTACCCACGATCAGGGCGAGGCGCTTGCCATGTCCGACCGCGTCGGTGTGATGAGCCAGGGACGCCTGCAACAAGTCGCCAATCCCCGCGACATCTACAACAATCCAGTCAATGGGTTTGTCGCCTCCTTTGTCGGTGAAAACAACATCTTGAAGGGTAACGTTCAGGCCGCCGCCGATGGCATGGCCGGCTTTGAAACGGCAATCGGCACGTTCAAGGCGCGCTTGCCCGAAACTTCGGCCGGAAAGGCCGTCAAGCTGTACGTTCGCCCCGAACATGTGGCGTTGACGAACGCCGCAGGTGCCGAAAACTCGGTTCCTGTGACCCTGACCGAAGTGGCATTTGAAGGCAACTTCATCACGGTTCATGCCGTGACCGAAAACGGCACCGACATGATTGCAGAACTGCGAAACGACGGTGCGGGCAGTGTCCCAGCCTCTGGCAGCAAAATGCACATGACGTTTGACGCGCGCAATGCCTCTTTGCTGCCCGACAGCACCACAACAGGGGCGTGATCCATGCATGATCTTTACCGCCGCTATGGCAAGGGACTGACTTATACCTTCATCGGGCTGACGTTCTTCTGGCTGATCGTCTTGGTGGTTTTGCCCGACTTCAAACTGCTTGAGGCCTCGTTCCGCCCCTATCTGCCAGTGGCTGACATCGGGGGGCCAAAAGATGTCTACAGCTTGGGGAATTACGCCCAGATCTTTGGCAACGAAGTGCCTTTCTCGATCTTTGGCATCGAAGTGATGATCGCGGCACGCATCAAGGTCTTTATTCTGACCATCTTTTATTCGGGCGTTGTGACGTTGATCACCTTCCTGCTGGCCTATCCCTTGTCGTTCTATCTGGCCAAAGTTGCGTCGGGAAAAACCTTGCCGACCCTCTTTTTGCTTCTGTTCGTTCCCCTTTGGGTGTCCGAAGTGCTGCGGTCCTTTGCCTGGTACATCATCTTGACTTTGAAGGGGCCGCTGAACGCTCTTTTGATGACCTTGGGCCTGATTTCCAAAGAAATTCGTTGGATCGATGGCTATAGCCCGGTGGTGATTACCCTGGTCTATGCCTATGTCCTGTTCATGCTGTTCCCGCTTTATAATGCCATGCAATCCTTGGACAGCAACCAGATCGAAGCCGCCGAAGATCTTGGATCGCCGTGGTGGCGCACGCATTTGCGGGTGATCTTGCCGCATGCCAAGCCGGGCATCGCCTCGGGTGCCGTGATGGTCTTCATGCTTTCGGCAGGCTCACTTCTGGTCCCTGCGATTATCAACTCGACCACGGGCAATTGGTTCACCCAGACGATCCAAGGCATCATGCTGGAAGGTCAGGATTGGAACGCCGGGGCTGCATTCGCCTTTATGCTGCTGTTGTTTTGTACCCTTGCGGTATCGGTTGCGATGCGGGTGTTCCGCGTCAAGCTGTCTGACATCGCGAAATAGAAGGGGCACAGAAGATGCAAAACAGTCGCAAGCTTATCGGCCACCTCTACATGGCCATCTTTTTGATCTACCTTCTGGTCCCCTTGGCCGTGATGTCCGGGGCCGCTTTCAATGCCAGCAAACTGCCGACAATCATCCCGTGGAAGGGTTTGACAGATCAGTGGTTCATTGCCCTTTATAATGACAACCGGATCTGGGGTGCCTTGGCCAATACGCTTTTCGTTGCCTTGGCCGTGGTGATCATCGCGGTTCCCGTTGGGGCCGCTGGGGCGATTTTGGTCAATTCGATTTCGGGCCGCATTCGGGCGGTGCTGTACGGGATGATGGTCGCGCCCATTCTGGTACCCGGCGTCGTGATCGGGATCTCGACACTGCTGTTTTGGAACCAGTTTTCGGTACCTTCGGGCCTTCATCTGTCTGTTTTGGGTCAAGTCAGTTATATCGCGTCTTTCGTGATGCTTTTGGTTCTGGCGCGGTTGCAAAGCTTTGATCAGGGTTTGGAAGAGGCTGCCTTGGATTTGGGCGCAAGCCATGCCCAAGTCATGCGGCGTATCTTGCTGCCCCATTTGTACCCCGCGCTGGGGGCAGGGGCCGCGATTTCGTTCTTCCAATCGATTGAGAACTTCAACGTAACGCTGTTCACGCGCGGCGGGGCGGATACGCTGACGGTGTATGTGTTCTCCAAGGTCCGCTCGGGCATCACACCCACGATCAATGCCTTGGCGTTTCTGATGATCATGGTGACAATCGTATTTGCCATCATCTATGAAACGCGCCGCCGCCGGAACGCCGCCATTGAGGCGTCTCGCGAAGCAGAGGCCCGCCGTGCCGAAGAAAGCTGATCCCACGTCTGCAGCACCGCCCCGCCGCGAGGCGATTGTTCGCGCGGCGCTTACGGTGTTGCAACGGGATGGCTATGCGGCCTTGACCGCCCGCAAAATCGCGGCTGAGGCACAGATGAGCCTTGGCCACATCACCTATCATTTCACGAATATGGATGAGGTGATGAGCGAGGCCTATCGGTTGGCTGCGCAAATCCTTCAAGAGACCGAGGCAAAACTGGACCGAGGCGAGGGCACCGCGCGGGACCGATTTGCGGCTCTGTTAAAGGCGGGGTTCACGGATGACATTCTCAATCCGGCCTATCTTCGCATGCGCATTGACCTGTGGTCTGCCGCGCTCACTCGGCCTGAAATCGCCAAGACCGAGATCGAACTTTATCTCGCCTATCGGGCACGGCTTGAGCATCTTTTGACCGAGATGAGCCATTATTCCCGCCGCGACCGGGTTGCGGGGGTTTGCGATGTGGTGATGGCAACTTTGGATGGTTTGTGGTTGGACTGGATGCGTCGGCGAGACCGCGCCGCTGTGAACCGCGGCTTGGAACTTGTCCAGAAACTGGCGACACTCGAATTGTCTTAGGCGGTTCGCGTCGGTATGCGGCGTTCAAGCCACCAAAACAGCGCCACAATGCAGCCAGTGATCGAAAGGTAGACCAAAGCCAGCATGAGCAAAGGCTCATAAATGATCAAGGTATCGGCACGCACCCTGTTGGACACGGCATAGATATCGGTCACGGTGATCATGGCCACCAATGGCGTTGCCTTCATTTGCAAAACGGTTTCGCCGCCCAAAGTGGGCAACACACGGTGCAGGGCCTGCGGCAGCCAAATGCGCCAAAACAAGGTCAATCTGGGCATGCCCATGGCCTTGGCAGCTTCTAGCTGGCCATGAGGAACCCCCTTGAACGCACCCCGCATCACCTCGCCTTCATAACCAGCGACGGACAGGGACAAACCGAACACTGCAAAATACCAAGCGTCGCGCAAGATCGGCCAGAACAGGCTCTCGCGGATTCCGGGAATTCCCGGAAACAGGCTTCCGACGCCATAATACAACAAGAACAGTTGCAACAGCAGGGGTGTCCCGCGGATCAATCCGCAAAATAATTGCGCCGGCCGGGCCAGATACCAAGGTCCTGCCGCCTGAGCCAGACCCAGCGGAATGGCCATGGCCATGCCAAGCGCCATGGTAATAATCAACAATGACACTGTGTTCCAAACGCCGGTGGCTATAAGTTTTTGGTACTTTGGCACCAAAAGCCAATCCCAGCGCCCATAGACGAAGCACAGCACAAGCAAACCCAAGGCGATGAAAATCATCACCAATCGGCGCGGAATCAAGACAGCTTTCAACATCTCAATCCCCCGTCCGGCGTTGGCCGCGCCGCGCCCACTTCTCGGCGCGCGAGAAAAGGAACGTCGAAGCGATGGACAAGATCAGATACAAAACCCCGGCCGCCGCATAAAAGGTGAAAAAGGCCTTTGTCGTGCTGGCCGCTTGCCGGGTCGCTTGCGTCAGTTCCGCAAAACCCACCACCGCCAAGAGGGCGGTATCTTTGGTCACGGTCAGCCACAGATTGGCAAGGCCCGGAATGGCATAGGACAGCATCAAGGGCAGCGTGATGCGCCGTGCCAGCAACCCGGCAGGCATCCCCATGGCGCGGGCCGCCTCAATCTGACCCGCCGGTACCGCCAGAATGGCCCCGCGCAGCACTTCGGTCGAATAGGCCCCCTGCACCACGCCCAAAACGGCAATGCCCGCGACCACACCGTTGATTTCGATCCGGCCGCCGCCAAACGCCATAATCATTTGGTTCACGGCATCTGTGACAGCGAAATACAAGATCAGGATCAAGATCAACTCGGGGACTGCGCGCACCAGCGTGGTGTAAATCGCCAGCAGATCCTTCACCCAGGGGCTGCCGTACAGCTTTCCGTAAGCGCCTGCGACCCCGATCCCAAGTCCAAGGCCATAGGCCCCTACGGCGATCAGGACAGAATTCCAAAGTCCGCGCAAAAGTGTCGCCCCCCAACCGGGGGGCGCGAAGGCCAGAAGATCCAGCGTCGAGGCGCCAAGCACCCCCAGACTTTGCATTGATCAGCCGCCGTAGATCGAAGACGCGAAATAGGCCTTGGTGATGGTGTCATAGGTGCCATCTTCCAGGATCTTTGCGATGCCCGCGTTGATCTTTGCCTTCAAATCATCCTCGCCCTTGCGGATGCCTGCGCCAACGCCGGCACCCAAGATCGCCGGGTCATCTGCCACAGCGCCAACCGTTTCGCAGCATGCCGTGCCCGCTTCGGTGGCAAGGAAGGCATCCATCGCAATGCTGTCGGCTTGGGTGGCATCAATCCGGCCCGCCGCCAGATCCTGGTTCGCTTCATCCTGAGTTTGATAAACTTTTACTTCCGCCGCACCGGCCGCGAAATAGGCGTTTACATAGGCCTCATGGATGGTCGAGGCTTGAACCCCAATGATCTTCCCGGCAAGTCCAGCGGCGTCCGGCGTCGCAACCGCGCCCTTTGCCGCTACGATCACGGTTGGCGTGTTGTAATACTTGTCCGAAAAATCGATGGTTTTCATCCGCTCTTCTGTGATCGACATTGACGCCATGATCACGTCGATCTGGCCAGAAGTCAGCGACGGAATGATCCCATCCCAGGCGACGGGCGTGATCGCACATTCCATTTCAGAGGCCTTGCAAACGGCATTGATGAAGTCGATTTCCCAGCCCACCCAGTTCCCCGAAGCGTCGGGCGAAGCGAAGGGTGGATAGGCTTCGGCGGCGATACCGATCTTCACAGGTTCGGCCAAGGCGGCGGTGCCAAGGGCCAAGGCGGCCAGGGTCGCAAATGCAAGCTTTTTCATAGTGTCCTCACAGTGTTGGTTAAGGGTCCGCTTTTTTAACTTACGGATTTCAGAAATTGTTTCAGACGGTCAGATTTTGGCGCGCCAAATAAGGCATCGGGCGGCCCTTCTTCCTCGATCACGCCATTGTGCAGATAAATCACGTGACTGGCCACTTCGCGCGCAAATTTCATCTCATGTGTGACCAGGATCATCGTGCGCCCCTCGTCCGCCAAGGCCCGGATCACCTGAAGGACTTCGCCCACAAGTTCTGGGTCCAACGCACTTGTCGGCTCGTCAAACAGCATCGCGCGCGGCTCCATGCACAAGGCACGGGCAATCGCCGCTCTTTGTTGCTGACCGCCCGACATGAAAGCGGGATAGGCGTCTTCCTTTTCCGCAAGTCCGACCCGCGCCAGCAATTTTCTTGCCCGTGCCGTCGCCTCTGCTTTGGGCGTCTTCAAGACATGCACCGGCACCTCTATCAGGTTTTCCAGCACGGTCTTGTGAGTCCAAAGATTGAAACTCTGGAACACCATTCCCAAAGATTGGCGCAGTTTCTCAATCTGCCGACGATCCGAAGGCGTGCCGTCCGCTCGCATCTTTACGGCCTCACCGCCGATCTCAATCGATCCCGCCGTGGGGGTTTCCAGAAAATTTATGCAGCGCAGCATCGTGGATTTGCCCGAACCTGAACCGCCAATAATGGCCACCACATCCCCTTCGCGCGCCGTAAGCGAGACACCTTTCAACACATCATGCGTGCCAAAGCTTTTGCGCAAATCGCGCACTGCAATGGCCAATGGAGCAGCCGCCCCCGTCTCTTCTGGTGTCGGCATGCCTGTTCCTGCCGTGATTTGATTGCATCAGACATAGCGAACGAACGATGTGCAAGCGAATTGAGATCTGCGCCGAACTTTCTGTCGGATCGCATCTCCTAAAGGCCAAGAATGTTTTTCAACGCTGGCGGATTTCGGGCCTATGGCGCCGGTTTTGTCACCTTTGGCCGAACGGGCGCAGCCCCTGCCAAAAGGCTATCTATGACCTTTGAAAAATCAGGCCGCTTTGCTGATCAGGAACCGGCGCACATGCGGCAAGACCTGATCTGTGGCTTCGATGAAAATCGCGTGCTTCAACTCTGGCAGGATTTCCAATTCCGATCCCGACAGCGCCGAATGAATAAGCCGGTTCAAGCGCGGGTTGCAGCCACCATCATGTTCCCCGGTGATGATTTGTGAAGGGGCCGTCACCTCGCGTAACCAAGGGGCCATCTCGCAATCGGCGTAGATATCGAACACGTTCAAGAAAACCTCCGGATCGGTCTCCATCACTTGCCGCTTGCGCCATTCGATCACATCAGGCCGCTCAGCAGCGAAGGCATCTGTGAACCAGCGCGCCGTCAGCGTATCCAGCACAGCGCCGATCCCCTTTTCGCGCATTGCAGCGACTACCCCCTTCACTTTGGCGCTGTCGTCTTCCGTGCGAAAGGCCGCCGTTGACCACAAACCCAACGACAAAACGCGGCCTGGATGGCGCAGGGCATAGCGCGGGCCGATCATGCCGCCCAAACTGTGGCCGGCAAAATGGGCCGCTTCGATGCCAAGGCGGCTGCGCAGCGCCTCAAGATCGTCCACCAGATCATCCAGATCAAATCGTCCTGCATCCCAAGGGGTCAGGCCGTGGCCGCGCAGATCATAGGTGATGCAGGTAAAGCGGTCTTTCAGCCCGGCCACCATCCCGTCAAATGTCGCCCGCCGCGCGCCGATGCCATGGATCATGAACAGCGCGGGGCCCGTGCCTGCGACAGAAAAGGCAGAAGGAACGGCCATCGATCACTCCGGCTTTGGGTCAGAAGCCAGTCTGCCCGCAGTCGCCCAATCGTGCTTGGCCACATCTGTGAAAACCACCGTCACCATCGGCGGGGTGCCACCACAGGTGTCACACCAGGCCTTGGTGACGGCTTCGGCACAGGCGCGTTTCTGATCGGGCGTGCGCCCTTCGAACATTTCAATACGGATAATGGGCATGGGTCCTCAGGCGGCTTTGCGTTTCAGGTTGGTCAGGTGTGGCATGATGTCGGCGGAAAAGCGCGACATCATATCCAGTGTTTCGGCCTGCGGTTGGCCGAAGTTCGAGGTGACGATCACCTCGTCGATTCCCAATTCAGCGTAATGGGCCAATCGGTCAATCATTTCGTCCCGCTCGCAGATGACGATGTTCGCGCCCAGTTCGTCAACGGTTTGATTGCGGGGCAGGGGGCGTATGATGCCTTTGTCGACCAGTCCGGGCCCGCCGAACACATTGTCGAACGATTTATAATAGGTATAGGCCTGTTCGACCATGCGCTGACGCTCGGCTGCGTTGCGCACAAGGTACACGCCGCGCTGAAGGGCCAATCGGTTACTGGCCTCGGGGTTTCGGGCGCGTCCGCGGAAGAAGGCATCGACCTGCCCCTCCAGCACACCATGCGCTGCACCCAATGGCGTGGTTTGCACATGATAGTTCTTTTGGGCAGCCGCTTCGATCGCCGGCGGCGCCATGACGCCCACCATCAAAGGTATTGGATCTTCTGGGCGCGGCATGATGGTGATCGGATCGAATTTGTAATGCGCGCCATCCCAGGAGACTTCTTCACGCGTCAGCAGCGCCTCCAATACGGCCAGGTCTTCTTCGAAATGGGCCTTGGTCTGTTCGATCTCGATGCCCAGCCGCGCCGTTTCATAGCCAAAAGCACCCTTGCCGACGCCCAACATCAATCGACCTTCACAGAGCGCCTGCGCTTGCACCACCTCACCAGCAAAGACCCGCATGTCGCGGATCGGCAATTGGCAGATCGATGTCACAAGGAGCAGATGTTTTGTATGAGCGGCGATCTTGACCGCCATTTGCAGTGGCGAGGGAACCAGCAGTACATTGACAAGGTGATGTTCCGGAATGCCAACACCGCGATATCCACATTTTTCGGCATGAACCGCTTGGGCCACGACCTCTCGGTACAGTTGCTTGCCCCCTTGGGCCGGGTCCAGCATGTGACTGGACAGGAAATGCACAAAATCCATGGACCCTCCAAGACAACATTCTATGGATTTTGTACATGCGTACTAAAATCTGTCAAGCAGCCTTTTAGAGTCCGTTGGCAACAATCTGCAGATCGGCTGATCCCACGGTGATTGCACCATGGGAAATCGGCGCGGTGGTATAGTTGAAATAATACGACCGCTGTCCGTCGCTGCGTTTTCGCAAACCTTCCGGCAGCCGGTCCGTCGTTATTCCGGAACGGCGGCACAGGCTGGCAAGGATTCGGTCCAGGGCAATCTCATCGGGCCAACCGGCCAGATAGTGAATCCCGTCGGCGGCAACGAGTGCGGGCCAGCCATCTTCGGTCATCTCAACCACTTTGCCGCCCTGCAGCTTTTCGCGCCAGCGCAGGAAATGCCCCCCTTGTTCCAAGGCAACCACAAGCCCCGGCGGCAGGCTTTCAACGCGCGCCACAACACTTTTTAATCCCGGCAGCGCAGGGGGCAACGGCACCGGCGTGGCGAATTCTGCGGTCTTGGCGTTGGTGCGCGGGCCCATCAGGGCCGTCCCTTCAAAGCCTTGCAAGGCCGCCATCAACGGCGCGGCGATCGTTGCCAACCCGGGTGCAAGCACCATCTTGTACCCTGAAAGATCCGCCGTGTCTGGCGGCAGGATATCAATGTTCAAGCCCAAACGCCGCAGTCCTTTGTAGGTGTCCAGGATAAGGTGGAAATAGTTGAAGTCCCGGCCTTGAGGCTGGGTCTGCCAGGCCCAAGCGCTGGCATAGTCAAAGACGATCGCCACATCGGCGGGTCCGATCTCCACCTCTGTCGCCTCGCAAAGTTCCGAAGCCACCATCGCGGCTTCTGCATAGGCAGGGGCAGGGGCGCTATCTGGGCGCAGCAAACCCGCGTGCATCTGTTCTTGGGCAAAGGGCGCCTGCCGCCACCGGAAATAGCAGACAGCTTCGGCCCCATGGGCAAAAGCCTCCCAAGCCCAAAGCCGCGCCATTCCCAGCAAGGGATCGGGGTTCCAAGGCGCCCAGTTTACCGGGCCGGGTTGCTGCTCCATGATCCACCACCGTCCGCGGCCCACGGCCCGGTACAAGTCGTGGTGAAAGGCTTGCAAATCCGGATCCCCTTGGCGGGCAAAGGCAATCCGGTGATCTGCCGTGGCCGGCAAGCGGTCCGACAAAAACCCCAAGGGATAAGCATCCCATGAGGCGATTTCCAGATCGGCACCGACATCGAAGTGATCGAAATCTGTGACCATTCCCATATAGTTATGGGCAATCGGCGCAGCCGAATGGCGGTGCAGGATGTCGGTCTGGATTTTGTTGAACTCGACCACCATCTGCGATGAGAACCGCCGAAAGGCCATCACATGCGCCGGGTTTGGTTCTGTAACGGTCAGGTTTGGCAGCGCGATGTCGTTGAAATCATCGTATTCCATCGACCAAAAGACATTGCCCCAGGCCCGGTTCAAGGCATCGACCGATTGGTATTTCTGCGCCAGCCAATCGCGAAAACCACCTAACGCCGCCGAAGAATACGACAGAACGGTATCGTGGCAGGCATATTCATTATCGGTTTGCCAAGCCGCCACATGCGGATTCTTCCCGTACCTTTCGGCCAAAAGCGTGACAATCCGTGCACATTCGGCCCGGTAACCCGAATGCGAAAAGTCATAGTGACGCCGAGAGCCAAAGCCGCGCTCTTTGCCCTGCGCATCAACGGCGAGCATATCGGGATGTTTGGTCAGCATCCACCGGGGCGGCGTTGCCGTGGGCGTGCCCAAGACCACTTTCAGACCGGCCGAGCCCAAAGTTTCGATCGCCCGGTCCAACCAACCAAAATCCAGTTTGTCGGGCTTCGGTTCCAGCCTCGACCAAGCGAATTCACCGATACGCACCCAAGTCAGACCGATCTGCGCCATTTGGGCAGCGTCGACGGCCCATTGCGCCTCGTCCCAATGCTCGGGGTAATAACAGACACCCAAAGCGCGCTTCATAGGATAACCCGTGGCTCTGGAACCCCTTTCCCGGCGTCTGGCAGATAAAAGACCTTGCCCGCATCCGGAAAGGCGGCACGATCCGCCGCAGTCATATGTTCCATCGCGGTCGTGCAATACAGGGTGGTCAACCCTTCGCCCCCAAAGGCAGGACACGACGAATTGGGCCCACAGACCGGCACGGTCTTCACCAAGGTTCCGGCCATGTCATACACGGCAACTCGGCCTTGTTCCCATTGGGCCTGCCACATCAGGCCCGCCGCATCAAAGATCGACCCATCGGGCAAGATCCCGGTGTCAGAATGATCGGCCCAGACAACAGGCGCGCCGACCGGCCACCCCTCGCTGTCCAAAGCCACACGAAAGACCTTGTGGGCCTTGGTGTCCGAAAACTGCGCGGTACGGCCATCAAGTGTAAAGCAGATCGAATTGGGGATCGAAATTCCGCTGAAAAGTTTGCGCAATTCGCCCTTGTGAAAACGATAGATTGCCCCCCGTCCGTCTTCGGCCCTTTTGGACATGGTTCCGATCCAGAACCCGCCTTGCCGGTCGGCCCGGCCATCGTTTGTGCGGTTGGCCGGCTTGTCGGCCTCAAGCTCGACCACGGGTTCGACTTCTTCTGTTTCCAGATCAAACAGAAACAAATCCCGCTCGCCCGCGATCAGTAGAACGTCACGGTCGACCCAACCCGCCGCCGACACCAGTTCCGGAAATCGCCACAACTGCGCTCCGTCCTTGTCTTTGGAAAGCAAGGATTTGTTCAGGATATCAAACCAAAAGAATTGTTTGCGAACGGGGTGCCAAAGCGATCCCTCACCCAACTCGCAGCGACGGTCATCAAAAATCATTTGGCGGAATCCTTATAGGCGTCAACGATGGCGCGGGCCTTGGCCCCAACCTCGGCCCCGGTAAGACCGGGCGTGTAAAGCGCTGTGCCAATGCCGAACCCGTCTGCTCCTGCGGCCAACCATTGCGCGAAATTGGCCGGTCCGGCGCCCCCAACAGCAAAACAGCGCGTCCCTTTGGGCAACACCGCCCGTATGGCCTTCAGGCCATCGGGTCCCACCAGATTTCCCGGAAAGAACTTCAGCCCATCTGCTCCGGCGGCCAAGGCCGCAAAACATTCCGTTGGCGTCATCACCCCCGGCCAGCTTTGCAGTCCCAATCGCTTTGTCTGCGCAATGACCGCCGGGTCGGCATTGGGTGAAACGATCAACGTGCCGCCCACCGCTGCCACGTCCTGTACCGCCTGCACACTCAGCACCGTGCCTGCGCCGATCACCGCCCGCCCCGCAAAGGCTTTGGCCATCGCGGCGATCGACACCAAGGGATCGGGCGAATTCAGCGGCACTTCGATCTGCGTAATTCCGGCATCCACCAACGCCTGCGTGACTTCCACAGCCTCGTCAGGTGTGATCCCGCGCAAAATGGCGATCAAGGGAAGGGTCATGTCATCTCCTTTACTGCGATCTTACGGCGAACAATCCGGCTAAAGTACAGGCTGTATCATCCAGAATTCGGGGCGTTGCCCCCTGTGCCGTCAGCGCGCTGGCATAAGCCGCTGAAAGGGTCTTTGCCCCCACCAGCAGGATATCCTGGCCAAGCCAATAAGGCTTGGACGCCGCCAATTCCGCGCCAATCAAAAGCCCCGACAACCGCGATCTTGCGCTGGCGGGCGGCAAGGCCTTCAGCAAACCTTCGGCCCGCAGGGCGAACAACTGCGCAGCAAACCGTTCTGGCCGCGACAGGGCATCAGACAGACCTTGCGCAAAACTGGCCTCGTCCCAGGTCTCACTGACCATTCCGTGACGCAGAACAGATTGAGATGAAATCAGCGCAAACAATTCGCCCGTCATGAAGGTTTGAAAGCTGACAACTTCGCCCGCACTGATTTTCGCCCATTTGGAATGGGTGCCCGGAAGGCAGATGACGCCATCAAACCCGGGAAGAAGCGCCAGCGCGCCCGCGATCTGGGTCTCCTCGCCGCGCATGACATCGGCCGGCGTTTCTTGCGACAGGCCCGGCAGAATTTGCACCTTCAATCGTTGGTTCTGTGCTGGGGCTGCAATAAAGGCCCCTTTGGCGACAGGCGGGCAGGGCACGGTTCTGTAGGGGGCTTCGATCCAGCCTTGCCGTGCACCGGCCATTCCGCAGACAACGATCTGCATCGGCATTGGGCCAAGCCAATCTTCGACCAATGCCAAAATGGCGGGCTCGAACTCGTCACGCGCAAGCTTTCCCATACCCCGATCCGAACCGCGTTCGGCCAAGATCCCGTCCGTGCCCATGGCAAAGACCCGAAGGTGCGACGTGCCCCAATCTACAGCGATCCAGTCCGGTGTCATGCGAAGCCTGCCGTTCAATTTTACTAAACACGGGATAGTCGATTTGGCCCGGTGCCGTCCAGATTAATCCCGGAAAGGGCTGACTTTTCCATCGGCAGGGCCAGCTGGCACTATCGGACCAACCCGTCTGGTCCTACGAAGCCAAGCGGCAATCCCTGATGATGCGGTATCTTCGGGGCGATCTTGCGCCCACAATCCCTATAGGAGTGAGGCCATGGATACCTCGATCATGACGAACGATCTTAGCGCTGTGTTGGCCGCCGACAAAAAGCACGTCTGGCACCACCTGATCCAGCACAAGATGTTTGAAACCGTTGATCCGCGCGTTGTTGTCGAAGGCAAAGGTCTTCGCGTTTGGGATATCAAGGGCAAGGAATACATTGATGCCGTGTCTGGCGCCGTCTGGACCGTAAACGTGGGCTACGGCCGCGAAAGCATCGCCAATGCCGTGCGTGACCAACTGATCAAGCTGAACTATTTCGCGGGCGTGGGCGGGTCTATTCCGGGCGCTCTTTTTGCGGAAAAGCTGATTTCCAAAATGCCGGGAATGAGCCGGGTTTACTATTCTAACTCGGGGTCCGAGGCGAATGAAAAGGTCTACAAGATGGTGCGGCAGATTTCGCACCGTCACTATAAAGGCAAGAAAAACAAGATCCTGTACCGCGAACGCGACTATCACGGTACAACCATTGGTGCCTTGGCCACCTCAGGTCAGGCGGAACGGGCCGCGATGTATGGTCCCTATCCTGATGGCTTCGTTATGGTGCCGCATTGCCTTGAATATCGCAAGCAATGGGATGTCGAAAACTATGGCGAACGGGCGGCCGATGCCATTGAAGAGGTGATCTTGCGCGAGGGTCCGGACACCGTTGGTGCCATCATCCTTGAACCCGTAACGGCTGGCGGCGGCGTGATCGTTCCGCCCCAAGGCTATTGGGAGCGGGTTCAGGAAATCTGCAAGAAGTACAACATTCTGCTGGCGATCGA
>CANHLE010000072.1 GCA_947461435.1 Paracoccaceae bacterium
CCGCGCGGCGCTGACACCGGGCAGGGCCGCCAACTCGGCCCGGTCAACGAAAAAGTCGCACATCAGCGCTTCGATGATCCGCCCGCGCAGCAGATCTTCCTCGGCAAAAACATGGCCCTTTCTTGTGGCAAAGCCCCCTGCGCGAATGGCTGCGGCATACTCGGCCGTCCCCGAGGAGTTTTGTGCAAAGCCTTGGGGAAACCGCGAGATGGATGACGCCCCCAGCCCGATCAGAACCGGGGCCAGATCATCGGTGTAGCCTTGAAAATTGCGCCGCAACTGGCCCGCCCGGGCGGCAACCGCCATGCGGTCTTGGGGGCGGGCAAAATGGTCAATGCCAATCGCATCATATCCCGCGCCCGCAAACAGCGCCGCCGCCGTTTCAAACAGATCCAGCCGCTGCACCGGGTCTGGCATGCTGTCCGAGGGGATCATCTGCTGGCGGCGGCTCATCCACGGCACATGGGCATAGCCATACAGCGCCACGCGGTCTGGCGCGAAAGACAGCAGCTTGCCCACCGTATCCTTGATCCGCGCGTCGGTTTGATGGGGCAATCCAAACAGAATATCCGCATTCAAACTGGCCACGCCCCGCGCTCGGATCATCTGCGCCACAGCGGCCGTCAGCTCAAAGCTTTGGTCCCGGCCGATCGTCTGCTGGATCAGCGGATCAAAATCCTGCACCCCGATCGAGGCGCGGGTCATGCCCGCCGCCACCAAGGCGTCCAGACGGGGCTGATCAATCTCGTTCGGATCGATCTCCACCGAAAACTCACCCTCGGGGCCAAGGGGCACCACGGCAAAGATCGCCCCCGAAAGCCGGGTGATCTGATCCGCCGACAAAAGGGTCGGCGTGCCGCCCCCCCAGTGCAGCCGCGACATCCGCACGCCCTTGGGCAAGATTTTCGCCAAAAGCGCCAGTTCGGCCAACAGCGTTTCCACATAGGCCACCACCGGCGCATCGGTGGACGTGCCCTGCGTCCGGCAGGCGCAGAACCAGCACAGCCGTCGGCAAAACGGCACGTGAATGTAAAGGGAAATGGCACTGCCTTCGGGAATGGCCTTGATCCAGCCCCCAAATATTCCCGGTCCGACCTGCGCCGAAAACTGCGGCGCTGTGGGATAAGAGGTATACCTCGGCACGCGCGCGTCAAAAAGCCCAAACCGAGAGAGTTGCGAATGATCTGTCATGGGCGTAGCCTATCAACAGGTCTTTTGCCTGCCTTGATCCATATCAAATGGAAAAATCAGATTGCCCCACATCGGTTTCAAACACGGTTCTGTCGATTGCGGCGATTGTCCTATTCGCCACCGGGCCGTCTGCGCGCGGTGCGAAGCGGACGAGCTGAAGACACTGGAAGACATGAAATACTATCGCAGCTTCGAGGCGGGCCAGACCGTCATCTGGTCCGGTGACAAGATGGATTTTGTGGCATCGGTGGTGTCAGGCGTCGCCACCTTGACCAAAACGATGGAAGACGGGCGCCGCCAGATGGTCGGCCTTTTGCTGCCGTCAGATTTCGTGGGCCGCCCGGGCCGCGCCCATGCTGCCTATGATGTAACGGCGCTGACCGATTTGGTCATGTGCTGTTTTCGCAAAGCGCCGTTTGAAGAGATGATGAACACCACCCCCCATGTCAGCCAGCGATTGCTGGAAATGACGTTGGACGAATTGGATGCCGCCCGCGAATGGATGCAACTTTTGGGCCGCAAGACGGCGCGCGAAAAAATCGCCTCGCTTTTGGCCATCATTGCGCGGCGCGACGCCAGCCTTGGGCTGCGCCCCGCCAAAGGCAAGGTCGCCTTTGATCTGGCTTTGACGCGCGAACAAATGTCCGACTATCTGGGACTGACGCTTGAAACCGTCAGCCGGCAGATGTCCGCGCTGAAGCGGGACGGCACCATCGTTTTGGCCAGCAAACGCCGCATCGAAATCCCGCATTTCGATGCCCTGCTGGCCGAAACCGGGGATGATAACGATGGCGGCGTTCTGACCTAAGGCAGCCCTATTCGGCGGCCAATCGCCGTATCCTTTCGCCGTAAGGTGCTTTGCTGGCTTTCTTTCGCACCTCTCCCAGATCGATCACGTTTGAATAATCGCTGATCAGGGTCTGCCCTTTCGAAATCTTGCCAATGTCCCGCACAATTTGCGGCCAAAAGCCCGATCGCACCAAAATCAATCCTGTCCGGAAATCGGACAGATCTTTTTTGATGTTGGGCATACGAACCAGATCACCCACTTTCAGGCTTTCACCCTTGGTCAACCCCGGATCTCCCGGCACCAATTGTTCAGACCCTGCGACAATAACAAATGCTTTGCGGCCATCGGGCCGAATCCATGCAATAATTCCGAGCATTTCAATACTCACTTGATCCAAAGCTGATCGAACTGGATCAGAATCATATAATCGAACAGACATTCGGCGCTGAGAAGACAAGGATGTCGATCAAGCTGGCCGAATATCGAACACAAATGTGCGCTATTCGGCCAAAGACGCTTGCGCGGCCCAAAAAAAGGCGCGTAAAAAGAACGAATTCGGCAAGGAAGCCAAAATGTCAGGACCCGATTCCAGTACCAAAGTTGAAAACCTGTCCGAATTACGGATGCTGTTTGCGCGGAATCTGGACAGTTTGGTGTCCAAAGAGCGGTCAGTTTCGGATTGCGCCCGCAAACTGCGCATTTCGCGGTCTCAGTTGAACCGCTTCTTGTCGGGCGAAACCTATCCCCGGCCCGATGTCTTGCAGCGCCTTTGCCTGTATTTCGGCACCGATGCGCGAATCTTGACGACCAGCCTTGCCGAACTTGCGCGGGTTGTGCCGCAGATCGCGCCTTCGGGTCTGTTGCCCAGCCTGTTTGGCGATATTGAACCGGTTTCGCACAGCGTCTTGCCAGATGGCATTTATGCTGAATGGATGCTGTCCACGACGCACCTTGATACGGTGGAAATGCATCTGTTCCGGATCTACACCGAAGACGGCCGGCGCATTGGCAAGGTTCGCCTGTCGATCAGTGATGCGATGCCGGGCATGCGGCGCTATCGCTATCCGATGTTGAAATGTGTGGCGCAATACTTCATGCAGAGGGCCGGTTTCGCCTCGATTGATCGGGTGGCGGACCAAAACTTTCACGCCTTTACCGCCTTTCGCGTGGGCTATGGCTCGGCGACGGGCGTTTATCCGGGGTTCAAGCTGTCGGGGATCAGTCACGATCCCAAACGGTACTTTTCGCGGATTCCTTGCATGTTGCAGCGCGTGGCGGGGGATACAAAATCCCTTCTGGCGGCGGCCCGTGTGCCAGAGTTCATGATAATGTCTGACGCGCCGCAGATCGTTCAACGCATCTTGAAAGACGTGCACGGCGAAGCCGACGGCTGATGCCCGCCGCCCGTTGCCGGGCCGACGCGCCGCAAAGGGCTTGCACCTGCGATGAATTTGATCAAATCTGCGCGCATGCCAAGAGGGGGCCGTTCATGCGCGTTCTGATCAATGGATTTGGCCGGATTGGCCGCAGCGTCTTGCGCGCCTGGCTGCAACGTCCCGATCACTGGAACGGGCTGACCATCGTGGGGATCAACGATATCACCACCCCCGAAATGTGCGCCTATCTGTTTGAGTTTGACAGCATTTTCGGCCCTTGGGACGGGCAGGTCAGCCTTGAAGGCGGGGCGCTTGTGATCGATGGCCATAGCCTGCGCCTGACGCAAAGCGCCGATCTGTCGGCGCTGGATCTGTCGCAGATCGATCTGGTCATGGAATGTACCGGCCGCGCCGATGCACGCGCGGTGGCCGAACGCGGCCTGCAGGCCGGGGCGCGCCGCGTTCTGATCTCGGGCCCGTCTGCTGCGGCCGATATCACCGTTGTGCTGGGCGCGAACGAGGCGGCCCTGACAGGGCAGGCCATTGTGTCCAATGCCTCCTGCACCACGAATGCGCTGGCCCCCTTGGTCAAATTGATCCACCACGAATGGGGCCTTGTCAGCGGCTCGATGACCACGGTGCATTGCTATACCGGCAGCCAACCCACGATCGATGCCCCCGCCGCCGATTTTTCCCGCAGCCGCGCCGCCGCCCTGTCGATGGTGCCCACCACCACCTCGGCGCAGCGTTTGCTGGATCAGGTCCTGCCCGACATCGCCGGCCGCATCATGGGGTCCGCGGTTCGGGTGCCCGTCGCGTCGGTGTCTTGCGTGGATCTGACCGTGCTGACCACGGCGAAACCCACGCCCGAGGCGGTGAATACCGCGCTGCAGCGTGCTGGCGGCGTGATCGGAACCACAAGCAAACCGTTGGTGTCGACCGATCTGCGGGCGCGGCCTGAAAGCATCGTCATGGCCTGCCCGCAAACCCGCGCCACGCCGCAGGGCCTGCTGCGGGTCTTTGGCTGGTACGACAATGAATGGGGCTTTTCCAACCGCATGCTCGACATCGCGCAGCGCATGGGCGAGCGCTAGGGGGCCAGCGCCGTTTCAAGCCGATCCATGAAGTAATCGACATTATCGGTTGAAAACACCATCGGCGGGCGAATTTTCAAGACATTGGCCCGCGGCCCGGTCGCCGATATCAGCACCCTCGCTTCGCGCAGGCGGTTCACCACCTGCGCCGTGCGCACGGCATCGGGCCGCATCGCGTCGCCATTCTGCACAATCTCTGCCCCCACAAACAACCCCGCCGCCCGCACCGGCCCCAAGGCAGGGTTCCGCGCGGAAAGATCCAGCAAGGCATCGCGGAAATAGGCCCCAACCTTGGCCGAATTTTCCATCAACCCTTCCATTTCGATCACGTCAAGCACGGCCATCGCCGTGGCGGCCGCCACCGCGTTGCCGCCAAAGGTGTTGAAATACCGCGCGCGCGATCCGAAGGCGTCGATCACGCGGGGCTGCAGCACCAATCCCGCCACCGGATAGCCATTTCCCATCGGCTTTCCCAAAGATACCATGTCGGGTAAAACGGCGTGCCGCTGAAACCCCCACATCGTGCCGCCCGTCCGGCCAAAGCCCGGCTGCACCTCGTCGGCAATGAACAGCCCGCCCGCCGCATGTATGGCCGCGACTGCCGGCGCCAGAAATCCGGCCGGGTCGGTAAAAACCCCGTCGGATGAGAAGACCGTATCCACGATCAGCGCGGCAGGCTTGATCCCGTGGCGCAAAAGATCATCAATCGCCCCTTGCACCGCACCCGCAAAGGCTGCGCCCAAATCGCCCGTCAGGCGCAGCGGGTCTGGCGCTGCAACCGTGCGCACATGGGGGCCCAGCGCCACGCCTGTCCCCAGACTGGGCGACATGGCCGCAATCGCTGCCGTCACGCCATGATAGGCATTTTCCGTCACGATGAACCCGGTCCCGCCGGTGTGCGCCTGCGCGATGCGAAAGGCCAGATCATTGGCCTCCGATCCGGTGCAGGTGAACATCACATGCGACAGCTCGGCCGGAAAGGTTGACAGCAGTTTTTCGGCATAGGCCAGAACCCCGTCATGCAGATACCGGGTATGGCTGGCAAACAGCGCCGCCTGCCGCGCGGTTGCCGCCACCACATGCGGATGGCAATGACCCACCGAGGCGACGTTGTTATAGGTGTCCAGATAGGCCTGGCCCTGCGGATCATACAGCCAAACCCCTTCGCCGCGCACCAGATGCACCGGGGTTTCGTAAAACAGCCGATAGGCCGGGCCAAGCACCTTTTGGCGCCGCGCCACCAAGGCCAATTCGTCAGGGCCAAGGTTGCCTTTCCCCGGTTGAAAGGCATTCGGCATTGCGCCGGGCAAATGGGGACGGTCGGTCATGTCAGCCTCAATGCGGTTAAAAGGGTTTGGGTCGCCTCTGCCCGGTCCAGCGCCGCAAAGGCCAGCAAGCCCGCGCGCGATACGGGCATGTTGCGCAAGATATAGGCCGCATTTTGCGGGTATCGCGCCGCCCGGTGCGCGGTGATGCACAGCGTGGTCAGCCACCGCGTTTCGGTCAGCGGCAAAAGCATCGCAGCCTCGTCGCGGCGCAAGGGCAGGGCGGCATGATAGGCAGCGGCAATGTCGATCAGACTGGTCAGGGGGGCTGCGGCATCCACCTGATAGCTTGCCGCAACCGCCAGATCACAGACCAAAGGCGTGCGCACCATATCCCCAAAATCCAGAATGCCCGTCACCGACAGGCCATCGTCCGACACCAGAACATTATGCGGATTAAGGTCGTTGTGCACCACCTGCCAGCGCAGGCCGGGCAGCCGCGGCGCGACGTCGGCGTCAAATCGGTCCAGCACCGATGTGGCAAGGGCCCGCAAATCGTCTGGCACATCCTGCAACAGGGGGCGCAGCGTGCGCGCCTGCTTGATATCCCATTGCAAGACATGGCTTGCCGCCGGGTGGTCAAACCCGCGCAGCCCCAAGGCCAGCCGCGCCGCCATGCTGCCGACCGAGGCGCGCAGCCCGGCAGAGGGCAGGGCACGGTACATCATCTGCCCGTCCAGATAGGTCAGCACCCGCAATATCCCCTGCGGCAAGGCCACCTCGCAGGCGCCCGCGTTCGTGCGCAGCACACGCGGCACCGGCACATCGGCCGCTTCCAGATGCACCAAGGCCTGGGTCTGAAACGCGGTCACCTCGGCCGGTTCAGCGGGGTTCGCCAGCTTGACAACAAAGGATCCCCGATCCGTGGTCAGGCGGTAATTCACGTCCCGCTCGGATGTCAGGGGTGCAAAGACACCCCGCAATCCAAAATGCGCCGCCACCTCTTGCGCGGCCACCTCGGCGGAAAATTCGGGCGGCGGCGAAGACAGGCTCGCGCCCAAAGGCGACGCGGAGATCATGACGGGGCCCTCATTCGGAACGGTGCGTCTTTTGCCCCACCAAGGCGCATGGCGCGGGCCAATGTCAAGATTGGCCGCGCGGCGTCACGGTAATCACAGCCACCCCGCCCAGCACGATCAATCCGCCCACAAGCTGGCCCCAATGCGGCACCTCGGCCAAAAAGACGATGCCCCCCACGACGGAAAAGATCGGAAGCAACAGCACAAAGGGCGCGACACGCCCCACGTCATGGCGCAGGATCAGGCTGTTCCAGATCAGATACCCGGCGCAGGTCATCATCAAACCCAGATACAACACCGCCGTCCAGATGCCGGGGCTTGCCGTGGACAGGGCGGCGATCTGACCCGTCTCGAACAGCGCCGAGACAACAAACAGTTGCGGCGCGGCCAATACCGCCAACCAGGCCGTCACCGACAGGCTGGTCATGCCGCGCAGCCCCCGCAAGTTGACCTGCCCCAAGGCCCAGGTGGCCGCCCCTGCGATCAGCAGCAAAACCGAACGTCCCTCGCCCTCCATCCGGACCTGACCCGCAATCAGGGCCACCCCCACAAAGGCCACCGCAATCCCGATCCATTTGCGCGCCGTCGGCCGCTCGCCAAACAAAAGGGCGGCGAACAAGACCATGAAGGGCACTTCCAATTGCACGATCAGCGCGCCCAAGCCTGCATCCACCCCATCAACCCCGGTAAAGGTCAACGAATAGGCCAGCGCCGCCCCCAGAAAGGAAATCCCCAAAAGTCGGGGCAATTGCCCGGCCAAGGGCCCGGTGAACCAAAAAAGCACCCCCGCGGCCACGGTATAGCGCAGGGCCATCAGAAAGATCGGTGGGAAATGCCCCATGGCCCCCTTGGCAACCACATATCCCATCCCCCACAGCGCCGTCACCAGCAGGGCAAGGGCCATGTCACGCGGGGGAAGCTGGGTCATGATCGGCTTTCTGGTTGTGCCCGTGCAGGCTATCCACCTTGCGCGCCCAAATCCGCCCCCCCCGCGACGCGCAAAGGCCGCCGCGCGACATGCTGCGCGGCCGCGCATCGGGTCAGGGTTTGACAGAAGGGGTCTTTTCAGAGGACGACTGACAGATGTGAACGGGGGGCGCGGATATGGATATGGGATTGGCCGGTCAGGTCATCGTCATCACAGGCGCGGCCAGTGGCATCGGTCGGGCCTGCGCGATGTGCGCCTTGGCCGAAGGCGCCGATCATCTTGTGCTGACCGATCGCAACCCGGCGGGTCTGGCACAGGTCGCAGCGCAGGTTCCCTGTGCTTCGGTTCTGGCCGATCTGGCCGATCCTGCCGCCGCCCAATCGGTGATCGCCGCGGCCATCGCCCGCTTTGGCCGCGTGGACGGGCTGATCAACGCGGCCGGGCTGACAACGCGCGGCTCTGTCGCCACGGGCTCGATTGAGGTTTGGGACAGCCTTTTTGATGTGAACGCCCGCGCGCCCTTTGTTCTGATGCAGGCCGCCATGGCCGACATGCTGGCCCGCAAATCCGCCGGTGCGATCGTCAATATCCTGTCGATGAACGCCCATTGCGGCGCGCCCGATCTGGGCATCTATGCCGCCACAAAGGGCGCGATGGCCACGTTGACGCGCAATGCCGCCTCGGCCCATATGGCCGACCGGATCCGCGTCAACGGCATCCATCTGGGCTGGGTGCCGACCGAAGCCGAAGATCACATGCAGGCGCAGGTTCTGGGGTTGGGCGCAGACTGGCAGGCCCGCCAAGCCGCCCGCATGCCATTGGGCCGCATGGTCAGCGCCGCCGAGGCCGCGCGCCTTGCGATTTATCTGCTGGGTCAGGCCTCTGTCCCGATGAGCGGCGCCTTGGTCGACCTTGAACAATATGTGGCCGGGGCCATCGGATAAGGCGATCACCATGGAAACCCATCACACCCCCCCCAAGGCCGAGGCGATCCGCGACTACGAAGGTCTGCGCGCCGCGCTCGTCGCGCGGCAGGATCAACTGAGCCGACGGTTGGCGCAGGTTGCCCGCTTTTGCCTGAACCACCCCGAAGAGGTGGCGATCAACACGCTCGTCCGGTTGGCGGCCTTGGCTCAGGTGCCGCCCGCCACGATCACCCGCTTTGCCAAAGAGCTTGGATTTCCCGGCTTTGCCGAATTGCAAACCGTGTTCCGCGAACGGCTTTTGGGGCCGCGTCTGCCCTATGCCCAGCGGATGGCCGACCAAAAGGACAGCGCTGACATTGCCGATGCCGATCTGGCGCAACCGGCCAAAGTCTTTGGCGGCTTCGTTCAGGCGGCGGTCAGCTCGCTTTTGCGCATCGAACAGTCGTTGGATCTGGCGGTTCTGTCCAACTTTGTCGAAACGCTTGCTGCCTGCGACGTGGTGCATGTGGCCGCCGCGCGCGGCGCTTTTGGCATTGGGGCCTATGCCGTTTACGGGCTGTCCAGCATCGGCAAACGCGCGCATCTGATCGACAATCTGGGCGCGATGCGCGCGGCGCAGGTTGGCGCGGTTGGCCCAAAAGATGTGGTTTTGGTGATCACTTTTGATGATTACACCCCCGAAACCATCGAAGTGGCCCAGATCGCCAAGGAAAATGGTCTGCGGATTCTGGCCATCACCGACAATGCCCTCAGCCCTGTGGCCTCGCTCGCCCAGCAGGTTCTTTACGTCACCGAGGCGCGCCTTGGCCATTTTCGCTCTCAGGTTCCTGCCATGGTCGTGTGCCAATCGGTCATCGTCAGCCTCGGGCGGCGGATGGCGCTGGCCGATGGCCTGAATGAAATGAAATAATCACAAATGAAAAAATGAAAAAGTGATTGCAAAGAATCGCTTGGCAGCCGAACATCGCCGTTAATGCGTCACGCCTCGGGGAGGAGAGCAGTGCACGGTTCCTGCGATTTTCGCTTTGATGACGCGCGCGTATTGGTCGTTGGTGCCAGCCGCGCGGGCATTGGGGCCGCCATTGCCCGGGCCTTTCTGGCCTCGGGTGCTTTGGTGTCCATCACCGGGGCCGAAAGCGAACCTGCCGAAGAAGATCGGGGGCGTTTTGACTATACCCAGCTTGACGTCACCGACCCCGATGCGGTCAGCGCCATGGCCGCGCGCACCCAAAGGCTGGATATTCTGGTCAATTGCGCCGCCATCACGTCGCGCGGCGAAGAAATGGCACCCGCCTTTTTCGAACGCGTGGTCAATGTGAACCTGCACGGCACCTTCCGCATGGCCGAGGCCTTTTTTCCCCATCTCAAGGCAGCCAAGGGCGTGTTGATCAACATCGCCTCCATGTATGCCAGCTTTGGAAGCCCGCGAAACCCGGCCTATGGCGCCTCCAAGGCGGCGGTTGCGCAGCTGACCAAATCGCTGGCCATCGCTTGGGCACCCGACGGGATCCGGGTTAATGCCGTGGCCCCGGGGTTTATCGTCACCGAACAATCCGCCCGCAGCCGCACTGACCCGGTCCATGTTGCCAATGTCTCGGCCCGCACGCCCATGGGCCGCTGGGGCCAACCCGACGACATCGCGGCCCCGGTCTTGTTCTTGTGTTCCCAAGCGGCCGGGTTCATGACAGGCACTTGTCTGGCCATCGACGGGGGATATTCCGTTGTCTGACCTTGGCCAAATCGGGGCGGCCGTGATTGGCACGGGCTTTATCGGCACTGTCCATCTGGGCGCGCTGCGCCGATTGGGCGTGCGCGTCACCGGTGTTCTGGGCTCTTCTGCCGCGCGCGGCGCCGAACGGGCCGCCGCCTTGGGCGCGCCGCGCAGCTATGCTTCTTTGGACGAGGTTTTGGCCGATCCGGCCGTGCAGGTGGTGCATGTCACCTCGCCCAACCACGCCCATTATCCGCAGGTCAAACAAATCCTCGCCGCCGGGCGCCACGTGATCTGCGAAAAGCCTTTGGCCATGACATCGGCCCAATCGGCCGAAATGGTGGCTTTGGCTGCCCAGTCGGGGAAAGTCGCGGCGGTTTGCTATAACACGCGGTTCTATCCGCTGAACCAGCATGCCCAGCAGATGGTGGCCAGCGCAGATCTGGGCCCGCTTCGGCTTGTGACGGGTCATTATCATCAAGATTGGCTGGCCAAATCCACCGATTGGAACTGGCGGCTTGAGGCCGATCAGGGCGGCCTTTTGCGGTCTGTCGGCGATATCGGCACCCATTGGTTCGACCTTGTCCAATTTGTCACCGGTCAAAAAATCACGGCGGTTCTGGCCGATTTGGCCACCTTTGTGCCGGAACGGCGCAAACCGCTGGGCCCGGTGGAAACCTTTTCCGCCGCCGCCGGCGCAAGCGAGCCGCGCCAGATCACCACCGATGATGCCGCGATGATCCTGCTGCGCTTTGACGGCGGGGCGCGCGGCGCGATGACCACCTCGCAAATCTCTCATGGCCGCAAGAATGACATGACTTGGGAACTTGCCGGGGCCAAAGGCTCTGCCGCATGGGCGTCAGAGTCGCCCGATCAGCTTTGGCTGGGTCACCAGACCGCGCCCAACCAGATCTTGCAGCGCGATCCGGGCCTGATGAACAGGGCCGGCGCTGCCGCTGCAAGCCTGCCCGGCGGCCATGTCGAAGGCTTTGCCGATACCTTTCACGCCCTGTTCCGCGCGATTTACGCCGATATCGCCGACGCCGCGCCGCGTGCCGCCGCCCCCTATGCCAGCTTTGCCGAAGGCCATGCCGAAATGCTGCTGTGCGACGCTGTCTTGCGCAGCGCCGCCTTGGGCACATGGGCACAGGTCGCCCCGACATGAAGGAACACCGCGCATGAAACTGGGTATCCTGACCGCCCCCTTTGCAGATCAGTCCTTGGCCGAGGTGGCCGATTGGGCCGCCAGCGCGGGGTTCAAGGCGCTTGAAATTGCCTGCTGGCCGGCCTCTGGCACCCAGACGCGCCGCTATGCCGGCACCTGTCACATCGATGTGACAGATCTGTCCGATGCCAAGGCCCAAGAGATTTTGGCCATGCTGGCCGCCAAGGGTCTATCCATATCTGGCCTTGGCTATTACCCCAACCCGCTGCACGCCGATGCAGATCACCGCAAGGCCGTGATCGCCCATCTGCGCCACGTCATTACGGCCGCCGCCAAACTGGGCGTCTGTGTCGTGAACACCTTTGTTGGCGGCGATCGCAGCCTGACGCTGGATCAAAATTGGACCCGCGCCCAAACCCTGTTCCCCGACATCATCGCCCATGCGCGCGATCACGGCGTCACGCTGGCCTTTGAAAACTGCCCGATGATCTTTTCCCACGATGAATGGCCCGGCGGGCACAACATCGCCTATGCGCCCCGGATTTGGCGGCGCATCTTCGCGGAATGGGGCGACGGCGTGGGGATGAACTTTGACCCCTCGCACCTGATCTGGCAGATGATCGACATCCCCCGCTTTATCGCCGAATTCGGGCCGCGCATGGTGCATGTCCATGCCAAGGATCTGATGATTGACCGCGACGGGCTGTATGAAAATGGGGTAATGTCACTGGGGATGGGCTGGCAAGTTCCGCGCATGCCCGGCCTAGGAGACGTGGATTGGCCCGCGTTTTTCGCGGGTCTTTATCGGGCAGGCTATGACGGCCCGATCATCATCGAACACGAAGACCGCGTGTTCGAGGGGACGAATGATATGGTCAAACGCGGATTTTTGTTGGCTCGCAATGTGTTGCAGCCATTTATCACCTGAAACGACGCCAATACGAAACAACCTGTCTGGGAGGACGACGCATGAAGAAACTCTTGACCGCAACCGCAACCCTGGGTCTGGCCTTTGGCCTTGCCGGGGCGGCACAGGCCGAAGGCTACAAGATCGGCATTTCCAACACCGTGCAGGGCAATGGCTGGCGCGAGGAAATGGTCTGCGCCATGAAGGCGCAGGCTTTGGTCTCGGGCAAAGTGGAAAGCCTGAACATCGCACACCGCAACACCGATGCAGCCGGCCAACTTGAAGACATGCGCAACCTGATTCAGGCCGGCGTCAACGCCATCGTCGTGAACCCGGCCAATGCGGACGGCATCAACGCCGCAATCAAGGAAGCCACCGATGCCGGCATCGTTGTGGTCGCTGTCGATCAGGCCGTTACCGAACCTTCGGCCTATATCCTGTCCAACAACCAGGAACAGTATGCCTATCTGGGCGCAAAGTGGTTGTTCGAAACCATGGGTGGCAAGGGCGCAGTGGTGTACATGCGCGGCGCAGCAGGCGCAGGCGCCGACAATGACCGCGATGCCGGTTTCAAGCGTGCTTTGGCCGAATTCCCCGAAGTCACCGTGGCGCAGGAAACCTTCACCGGCTGGCAGCAGGATCAGGGCAAGCAGCAAATCCTTGATTTCATTGCCACCGGCGTTCCCTTTGAAGGGATCTGGACCTCGGGTATCGACAATGTGATCGTGGACGCTTTGGTTGAATCTGGCGCACCGCTTGTGCCGGTCGTGGGCGCGGACAACGCGGGCTTCGTCGGGCAGCTTGCCAACACCCCCGGTCTTGTCGGTGCCGCCGTGACCAACCCCGGTTCGGTTGGCGGTGCGGGCGTGGCCTTGGCCATTCAGATCCTCGATGGGCAAAAGCCAGCCTCCAACACCGTTCTGGTCGACCCCTCGCTTTGGGCCAACAACGCGGACGACGGCAAGGCACAGATCGCCGCCGCCCAAAACCCGAACCTCGATCCGGAATGGCCCGTGTCGGTGTCCATCCCCGGCTGGACCACCTATTCGATGGACCAGATCATCGCTTGCAAAGGACCGGGCGAATAAGTCTTTGATCTGAAAACCTGATCTGATCGTGGCCCCCCGGCTTGCGGGGGCCACGATCTTTTGTGTTTACCAAAGGACCGCCTTCGCCGATGACCCAGATATTGCCCAGATCGCCCCTGCTGAATGCACAGGGTGTATCAAAGCGCTTTGGCGCGGTGGCCGCCTTGAAAGATGCCTCACTCTCCCTCGCCAAGGGTGAAATCGTGGCGCTGATGGGGGCCAATGGCGCCGGCAAATCGACGTTGGTCAAGATCCTGACGGGCGCGCTGCGCCACGATAACGGACAGATCCTGATCAAGGGTCAGGACCGCCGCATCGGCTCGCCCCGTGCCGCGCGCCGGGCGGGTCTGGTGCCCGTTTATCAGGAACCCTCGCTTATCCCCGATCTGGACGTGCGCGACAATCTGCGCCTTGGCGATACCCCGGTTGAACCCTTTTTGCATTGGGTGTCTGAACTTGGCCTGCCAGATCTAAGGCTTGATGCCATGATCGGCCGTCTGCCTTTGGCCTCGCTGCGGATACTGGATCTGGCCCGCGCCATTGCCGCAGAGCCTGATGTTCTTTTGCTGGACGAGATGACCGCCGCCTTGCCCGCCGATCTGGTGGACCGCGTCTTGACCGTGGTGCGCGCGCAGGCCGATGCCGGGCGCTCGGTCATCTATATCTCGCACCGTTTCACCGAAATCTCGACCCTGTGCGACCGCGCCACGGTGCTGCGCGATGGGGTCACCGTCGGCGACCTGCCGATCGAGCCGGGCATCGAAGAGCGGATTGTCGAGCTGATGTTGGGCGCGGGCGTGGCCAGCGCGGCGCAGTCCCGCCCGCCCAAGCCGCGCCCCGCCGGGCAAAAGCCGCGTCTGTCCGTGCGCGGGCTGGCCGCCGGGACAAAACTGACAGATGTTTCCTTCGATCTTCACGCCGGAGAGGTTCTGGGCGTTGTCGCCCTTGAAGGCCAAGGTCAGGACGAAGTGTTCGATGTTCTGGCCGGTGCGCGTAAATCCCTGCGCGGGACGGTTTTGGTCAAGGGCGAGCCGGCCCATTTTGCCCATCCCGCCGATGCCATCGCCAAAGGCCTGACCTTCGTTCCCGGTGACCGGGCGCATGCCCTGTTGATGCAACGCTCGGTCCGCGAAAACATCGCGCTGCCGCTGTTGGCCCGCCTGCGAAACTGGGGCCCCATCGCCATGGCGGCCGAGGGCGCGCGCGTTGGCGCCGCGATCGAACGCCTGCAAATCGATACCCGGGCGCAGGGCGAAGTGCGCCGATTGTCGGGCGGCAACCAGCAGAAGGTGACGATCGCCCGCTGGGTCGCCAAAGGGGTGGATACGGTCTTGTTGTTCGACCCCACCCGCGGCATCGATGTGCGCACCAAACGGCAGATCTACGATCTGGTGCGCGATCTGGCCGATCAGGGGGCGGCCGTGCTGTATTACACGTCCGAGCTGGCCGAAATCCGATTGGCCTGTGACCGCGCCATCGTGATTTTTGGCGGCCGCGTCGTCGATCAGATCGAGGCATCGGCGGCCAGCGACGCCCATCTGATGCGCGCGGCCTATGGCCTGACCGAAAAAGACAGGGCCACCGAAAAAGACGGGGCCACAGCATGACCCAAACCCTTGCCAAACACGGCTGGACATTGGGCCTTGCGGCCCTTTTCGCCGCGCTTTTGATCCTGACCAAAATGATCCAACCAGACTTTGGCCTGTCCGGACTCGACAGTCTTGGCCGTGCCGCGCTGCCCTTTGCCTTTGCCACGGCTGCGATGACCGTTGTGGTTCTGGCAGGCGGCATCGATCTGTCGGTCGCCTCCATGATGGCCGTCGCCTCTGTCACCGGCGCGCGCCTGATGGACGGTGCCACAGAAACCGAAGCCGTCTGGATCGTCGGGTTTGTCCTTGTGGTAGGCCTGTGCATGGGCGCGATTAACGGTGCCCTGATTGTCTTCACCCGGGTGCCGGACATTGTGGTGACTTTGTCGATGCTGTTTGTCTGGGAAGGCACGGCCCTTTTGATCCTGCAAGGCCCTGAAGGCGGCTGCGCGGTCTGGCTGACCAATTTGATCCTTGGCGGCCTGACCCTGCCGCTTTTGCCCGAAGGTCTGACCAATTGGCTGCCCAAGTCCGTGGTTCTGGTCATCGTGGTTCTGGGTGTGATCTGGGTCCCGATCCGCCGGTCAAAGCTGGGACTGTCGATCTACGCCGTTGGCAGTGACCCGCTGGCGGCTTACCGATCGGGGGTGTCGCTGGGGCAAACCCGCATCATTGCCTATGCGCTGGCTGGCCTTCTGGCCGCGCTGGGGGGATTGTCCCTGACCATGAGCACCGGCATCGGAGAGCCAATTCCCGGCCCCTACCTCATGGCCTCGGTCGCGGCCGTTGTGCTGGGCGGGGTGGCCCTGACAGGGGGAAAAGGGGGCCTGATGGGCCCTATTCTTGCGGTTTTTGTCCTGCGGTTGGTGCGGATGGATCTGACGCTTTTGTCGGTTGATCCGAATGTCACAACGATTATCGAAGGCACAATCATGGTGGTGGTGGTGATGTTTGGCGGATTGCTTGCACTTCGGGGGCGCATCAGATGACCAAGGAACCGTCCCGGCTGTCGCGGGCCCTGTCTGATTATCCCTTGATCCCGCTGACCCTGCTTTTGGTCGTGTTGGTTGTCGCGCTGGAACTGCTGCGCCCGGGCATCGTGAACGAACGCTGGATCGCCAATACCATCAAGTTCGCCATCCCCTTGGCCATGCTGGCGGCCTGCCAGACCCTGACCATGCTGACGGGCGGGATCGATCTTTCGGCCGGGGTCGCGGCCACGGTCGTGGCCTTTGTCATGGCCACGCAGGTGCCCGTTCTTGGCGTGCCGCTAGCCATTGCCGTCTCGTTGATTCCGGCCATTGCGATGGGTCTTCTGAATGGATTTGGAATTGCCATCTGCCGCGTGCATCCCTTGATTATGACCCTTGGCACGGGCCTTGTCGCCACGGGTTGCCTTCAGGTGTATCAGCGCTTTGTCATCGCCAGTGGGTCTGTCGTGCCCGAGTCTTTGGCTTGGCTGGGAACCGGGCGCACCTTGGGGTTGCCCAATTCGCTGGCGCTGTTTCTGCCCTTTGCGGCGCTGATCCTTCTGGCCCAGCGCCAGACAGGATTTGGCCGTCTTCTTTATGCCATCGGCTCCAACGAAGGGGCGGCACGGCTGAGTGGGGTGCGCACATGGCAGGTTTATTTCACCCTTTACGCCTTGTCCGGCGTGATCGCTGGCATCACCGGACTTTTGTACGTCGGCCTGATCAAGGCCCCCTCCTTGTCGCTGGTGAACCCGATGCTTCTGCCCTCGGTGGCGGCGGCGGTTGTGGGCGGAACCTCGATCTTTGGCGGACGGGGCGGCTATGGCGGCACCATCCTTGGCGCGCTTATTCTGACGGTGCTGGGCACGCTGTTGACGCTGGTGCAAATCCCCGAAGGTGCCCGGGGCGTATTCTTTGGCTTGATCATTCTGGCGGTGACCGCGATTTACATGCGGCTGACCAACCAAACCTGACAGGGGGAACGTCATGGCACGACTGCGCGTGGTGGGCATCAGTTTTGACCATATGCATATGGGTGATCTGCTGCGGCTGGTTCATGATCATCCGGGGGCCGAGATCGTGGGTGTCTTCGATCCGTCCCGCGCCAAAATGGCCAGTGCCGCGGCCCAGTTCGCCCTGCCGGACGACCGGATCTTTACTGATTTCTATGCCTGCATGGCAACCCGGCCCGACCTTGCGATCCTGTGCGCCGCGACGGCGGATCACGCCGAGTATACCGAACGTCTGGCGCGCTTTGGGGTGCATGTCTTTGTCGAAAAACCCTTTGCCGCCAACATCACCGATGCCCGCCGAATGGTTGCGGCCATGGCCCCGACGGGCAAGCTTTTGGCCATAAACTGGCCCCTTGCCTGGGTGCCATCGCATGTGACGGCCAAGCGCCTGATCGACGAGGGGATGATCGGCCAGTTGAACGAGGTGCATTTTTACGATGGAAATCGCGGCCCCTTGTTTCATCTGGCCGACAAGGTCGAGGTCAGCGCCCAAGAGGTGGAGCGGCAAAAGCCGCTGTCGTGGTGGTACAAACGGGCCTCGGGCGGGGGCAGTCTTTTGGATTATCTGGGCTATGGCGCGACCTTGGGCACCTGGTACATGAACGGCGAGGCGCCGATCGAGGTGACCTGCACCACCGACCAGACCCCCGGGATCGAAGTGGATCAGCATTCGATCACCGTGTGCAGATACGCGCGGGGATTGTCGCGGATGGAAACCCGCTGGGGCACCTTTACCGATCCATGGATGATCCAGCCGCAGCCCAAATGCGGGTTTGTCTTCGTCGGATCGGAGGGCACGATCGCCTCTGAAGATTACGCGCCCCATGTCACTGTCCAGACGCGCGGCCGCCCCGAACCCCATGCCATCGCGGCCGATCCGCTGCCCGAGGGGCGCCGAAATGCCATAGAGTATGTTCTGGGCTGCATCACCCATGGCCGTGCGATCGACGGCCCGCTGAACCCGGAGCTGTGTCTGACCGCCCAGCGGATCGTGGACACGGCCGCGCGGTCGGCGGCAGAAAAACGCACGCTGGAGCTGATCAAGTGACCCAGACCCCCGACCCGGAGGCTTATGCGCTGACCTCGGCCCGCGTGGCCGAGGTTGCGGCCCCCGATTTGCCCTATCTGCCGCCCGTGCCGCGCGCCTATCGGCCCCGGATCGCCCTGATCGGGGCGGGCGGAATCGCACCGGCGCATCTGGCGGCGTACCGGGACGCCGGGTTCGAGGTGGCCGCGATTTGCGGGCGAACCTTTGGAAAAGCCGAGGCTTTGGTGGCAGAATATGCCCCCTATGCGCGCGCGACGACCGATTATGCCTCGGTTCTGGCGGATCCGTCGATCGACGTTCTGGATATCACGCCCCATCCCGCCGACCGCCTGCCTCTGATCGAAGCCGGGCTTCGGGCCAAAAAGCACGTCTTGTCGCAAAAACCCTTTGTTCTGGATCTGGACGCGGGGGCGGCGCTTGTTTCGTTGGCGCGCGATGCGGGCGTGCGGCTGGCCGTGAATCAGAACGGGCGCTGGGCGCCGCATATGGCATGGATGCGGGCGGCGGTTCGGGCGGGGATCATCGGACAGGTGCAATCGGTGCATGCGGCGGTGCATTGGAACCA
>CANHLE010000073.1 GCA_947461435.1 Paracoccaceae bacterium
AAGATGAGCGTTGCCAGTGGGTTACGTTTAAGCGCTCTGGCCGCAATGTTGCAAAGATGTTGCAAAACACCCCGAAAACGCGAAGGCCGCTCATCTGAGCGGCCCGCTAACGTCTTGTAGCTATTCGAGATTTTGGCTCCGGCGGTAGGGATCGAACCTACGACCAATTGATTAACAGTCAACTGCTCTACCGCTGAGCTACGCCGGAACACGGGGGGTCTATAGCAAGGGGTTTGGGGGGCGTAAAGGGGGAATGGAGGAAAAACGAGGCTAAAGCGTTTTGCGAAAGAATGCCTTAGGTCCCGGCTTTGGATCGGCCGAAACTTTCCCCTCCTGCCAAAGTTTCATCAAATGGGCCAAGACGTTGCGTTCTGCGGCAGGCCACAGATGTGCGGGGGTGTCGGCATAAAGCTGCGCCGTCAGATCGCCTGTCTGTCTGGCCTGATCGCCCAGTGCCGCCAAAAGCGCCGCCTCGCGTGCCATGCGGTGGGCGATCAGCGCGGTCAGGCGGGCGCTTGGTGCATCAATCACCTCTCCGTGGCCGGGAAAGGCCGCCGCCCAAGGGCGGGCCGCCAGGCGCTGCAGGCTGTCCATATAGGCGGCCATATCGCCATCGGGCGGCGAAACGAGCGTGGTGGACCACCCCATGACATGATCGCCGCTGAACAGCCGATCCCCTTGGGCGAAGGCCAGATGGCACCCCGTATGGCCCGGGGTGTGAAGCGCCTCGATTTTCAGCCCGCCGATGGTCAGGCTTTGGCCATGGGTCACGAACCGATCGGGGATAAAGTTCAGATCAAAACCTTCCCCCCCGGTAGGGAACCCCTGCGCGGCCAGGCTTTGCATCATCTCAGAGCGGCCCGAATGCGCCGGGCCAAAGCCAAAGGTTGGGGCCCCCGTGGCCCGCGACAGGGCGTTTGCCAGGGCAGAATGATCAAGGTGGCAATGGGTCACAAGGATGGCGCAGATCCGCTCTTGCGGGGAGAGGGCCGACAAGATGGCAGCCAGATGGGCGGGCAGGGCCGGGCCGGGATCGATGACCACAACCTCGCCCCGTCCCAGAAGATAGGTATTGGTGCCAGTCCCCGTCAAAGCCGATGGATTTTCGGCCCTGATCCGCCGAAGATCGGGTGCCAGTTCTGCCTCGTTCATTCCGCCGTCTTTCCCTTGTGCGTCATGCGGGCTAGGCTGCCCGAATGCGTCTGCGTTTGAAACCCTTTTTGCCCCGAAGCCTGTATGGCCGTGCCGCCCTGATCTTGATTGTGCCGATCGTGGTCATTCAGATGGTGGTATCGGTCACGTTTATTCAGCGGCATTACGAAGGCGTGACCCGCCAGATGACGAAATCTATCTTGGTCGAACTTCAATATATCATGAATGCGGTGAACGCCGCCCCCAGCCCGGACGCGGCGGCGCGGGTGGCCATGTCGATGGCGGTGGCCTTGAAAATAGAGGCGCATCTTCCCCCGCTGACCCCAGAGCCGCCCCAGTCGCACATCGGCTGGATCGACTGGTCCGGAAAGGCCATGGCCGATGTGCTGGATCAGGGAATACCGGGGTTGAGCCGGATCGATCTGGTCAGCGATCCTCGCCGGGTGCAGCTGTGGATCGAGCGCCCCTCTGCGCCGACTTTGGAAATCGAGTTTGACCGAAGTCGCGCCTCGGCGTCGAATCCGCACCAGCTTTTGGCGGTCATGATCTTTGCCTCGATCCTTATGACGGCGGTGGCTTTTGTGTTCTTGCGAAACCAGATGACCCCGATAACCCGGCTGGCGCGGGCGGCGGAGGCCTTTGGTCGCGGCGAGACTTTGCCCTATCGGCCGCGCGGGGCGTCCGAAGTGCGGGCGGCGGGCATGGCTTTTCTGGCGATGCGGTCACGGATCGAACGACAGATCGAAAGCCGGACCCTGATGCTGTCGGGCGTCAGTCATGACCTGCGCTCGCCCCTGACCCGGATGAAGCTGGGCCTGTCGTTCTTGCCAGAGGACGAAGAGACACGGGCGCTGCGTCAGGACGTGGAAGATATGGAACGTCTGGTCGACAGCTTTTTGGCCTTTGTTCGCGGCGACAGTCTGGAGGAGACGGCCCAGACCGATCCGGTGGCGCTTATGGGCGAGGTCGCGGCGCGGATCCGGCGGATGGGGGCGGCGGTCGAGGAAATGGCAGATGCCGCAGCGCCGGCGCGGATGCGGCCGGAGGCCATGGGCCGGGCGCTGGAAAATCTGGCGTCGAACGCGGCGCGGCACGGATCGCGGGTTCGCTTGTCTGTGCGCCAGACCCCGGCGAGTACGACCTTTGTCGTGGAAGACGACGGGCCGGGGATTCCGGCGGACCAGCGCGAACTGGCGGTCGAGCCGTTTCAGCGGCTGGACGAGGCGCGGAACCCGAACCGGGGGGGCGGGGTCGGGCTTGGCTTGTCGATCGCGGCCGATGTGGCACGCTCGCATGGCGGGGTGCTTCGGCTGGGGGTGTCTGACAGCCTTGGCGGGCTGAAGGCCGAGATCGTCTTGCCGCGCCAGCGCCCAGATTAACGCGCCTGCGCCCAGATTAACGCGCCAGCGCGCAGGCTAGCGCGCCCGAATACGGCACTGCCGATGCGGTCTTTGCGCGGAAGGCCCGGGGGGCGGGCGGAAATTGAGCACGCTCAATTAACCATATTCTGCGCCGTCTAGTGTCTGTCGTCGGCTGTCCGTCGTCTGGAGTCCGCCCCGCGTGCGGGAAGGCCTTTCACCCTAGGCGTTGTTTGTTAAGATTTTCCCAGCGCAGCGATCACAGGGTAAGGGGGGTGCCCAAAGGGTCCAAGACAGGGCCCTGCGCCGCGCGGGCATCTTCGGCGTCATGGGTGACCATGATCACCGGCAAGGCGCGGGATCGGGCCTCGTGGAAGACCAGATCGCGGATCTGGGCCCGCAGGCCCGAATCAAGGCGCGAGAAGGCCTCGTCCAGCAACAACGCCTTGGGCTCGGCCAAAAGGGCCCGCAACAGCGCCACGCGGGCCCGTTGCCCGCCCGACAGGGTTGCCGGATCGCGGCGGCCATAGCCGGGCAGGCCGATGGAGATGAGGCCTTGTTCGACAAGGCCCGCGCGCGCGCGGCGCGACTGGCCGGCTGTCCGGGGCACCGCAAACAGCAGATTTCCCGCCACGGACAAATGCGGAAACAGGATGTCGTCCTGAAACAGGATGCCGATCTGGCGCTGCGCCGTGGGCAGGCCGGTGATATCTGCGCCGTTCAGCGTGATCTGGCCGCTTTGGGTAAAAGCGGCGGGCAAAGCGCCAATCAAGGCCATCAACAGGCTGGACTTCCCCGATCCGGAGGGGCCCATGATGGTCAGAACCTGCCCGCCCGCCACCCGGGCCGTCAGATGCACCAAGGCGGTTCCGTTCAAGGACAGGGTCAGATCGTTCAGATCAAGCATCAGGGCCCCCCCATCGCGGCGCGGTTGCGAAAGATCAGTTTGGGCAGGGCGATAGCCAGCCCGAAGGCCAAAGCGGGCAACAAAAGCTGCAAAAAGCCGTAGGCGCCGGCAAGGCGGCGGTTGCCGCCAGAGGCGAGGGCCACCGCCTCGGTTGTGAGGGTTTCGATGCGCCCGCCGCCTGCCAGCAGGGTGGGCAGGTACTGCGCCACGGACACGGCAAAGCCGACGGCCAGCGTGGTGAGCAGCGGGCCAAGCAGCAGCGGAAGGCGGATGGACAAAAAGATCCGGCGAGGCGAGGCGCCGAGGGCGGCGGCGGCCAAGGCATAGCGCGGGTCAAGCGCGCGAGAGGGCGGACCCAGGGACAATACCGCATAGGGCAGCACGAAGATCAGGTGCATCAACGCCACGGCAAGGGGCGTATCGGCAAGGCCGAGGGTCAGAAATCCGTGGGTCAGCCCCGGAAGAAAGGCCACCTGCGGCAGGATCAGCGGCAGATAGATCAGGGCATTGGTTTGCGCGCTGCGGATCAAGATCAGCGCCAGAGCCGTGGCCACCAGCGCCACCGACAGCCCCAATCCGGCCGTGAGCCGCGCGGTATGAAACAGATCTTGTGCGGCCCCGTCCCAGATCTTCCATGAATAGCTTTCGGGCAGCGCCAAGGGAAAGGGCCACAGGCCCGCAACGGACCAAAGACCAAGGCTGGCCAGACCGGCAAAGGTCATGCCCAGAATCACGCCGGTCAGGCCCAGTGTCAAAAAGGTCAGCGGTGTGTCGATGGTGCGGGCGCGGTGCCCGGCGGCCGCATAAGCGCGCAGCGCGGCGCCGACCACCCCTTCCAAGGCCCACCACAGGGCAAGGGCGCCGATCACCAGCGCCAGTTGTGCCAGGGCGCCCGCGGCCCCCAAAGGCCGGGCCGACAGCGCGGGATCCATCAGCCAGTCGGTCACCTGAACCGACAGGGGCGCGGGCAGCGAGGGGCCCAGAATACGGCCCATTTCGACCGAGGTCATGGCATAGGCAAGGACGGCAAAGACCGGCAGGCGCAGGCGGGCATATAGCGGCGGCAGAACGGCGATGGCAAAGCCAATGGCGCGGCCGTGGCCCAGACTGGCCATGGCGGTCAGGCGGCGCGGCGCATCCAGCTGAGGCCAAGCGGCCATCGACATCAGCAGCAAGAAGGGCAATTCCTTGGCCACCAGACCCAGTGTCAGGCTGAGGCCAAGCGGATCGTTCACGATCAACAGATCGGGGGGAACCTCCCATCCCGTGGCCCAAGGCGACAGGGCGCGGGCGATCCAGCCCGAGGGTGAGATCAGGAAAGCCAGCCCCAAGGCGGCAGCGGCATGGGGCACCGACAGCAGCGGTGACAACAGCCGGCGCAGCATTGTGAAAGCCGGCGTGCCCGAGACCAGCGCCAAAAGCGCCATGGTCAGGCCAAGGGCGGCGGCGGTGGCCACAAGCCCCGGGCCCAGCGACAGGGCGCAGGCGCGGGGCAGTCCGGGCCAGCGCCACACCTCTGCCGCGGCTTGCAGCGGGCCAGAGGGATGCGACAGCGCGAGCGAGATCGTGCCCCACAGCCCCGCCGCAACGGGCAGGGCACAGAGCGTGATCAGCGCGGCAGACAGAACGGCAGGCAGAACAGCAGACTTGGACAGGGGGGCAGGATGTGATCTGGACAGGGCGCGCGGGGCGCCCTGCGGATCGGTCACTGTGCCACCCCGTAGCGCGCCGTCCAGTCCGCCGCGAGGCGGGTGACCCAGGTGCCGTGCGGTTCCAGCAGGGCGGGGCCCAACTGATCGGGTGTCAAGGTGGCGATCCCCAGCTTCAGGCTGTCAAACCCGGCTTTGTCGGCCGCGGGAAGGCCCGCCACATTCAACACGGTTTGAAAGCCAAGGATGGCCGGGTCCTGCGCGCGGGCCTGCACCTGCGGATCCAGCAGCAAGTTGGCGATGACCTGCGCGCCCGCGCGGTGGGCGGCGTTGAAGGGGATCGCGACAAAGCTGGCATTGCCGATCGTGCCGCCGTCCAGCACGAAGGTGCGCACGGTTTGGGGCAGGGTGCCGGCGGTGATTTCGGCCGTGGCCCGGCCGGGGTTGAACGCAAAGGCGATATCCACCTCGGCATCGGCGAGCAGTTGGCCGAGGGCAGGCTCGCTGTCCGGAAAGGCTTGGCCCGCGCGCCACAGATGGGGGTGCAGCGCATCCAGAAAGGCCCAAAGCTGCGCGGCGGCCGCCTCATAGGCGGGGCCTTCGGCGGGCGATTGCAGGGGGGCGGGATCGGCCAGAAGGCCGTAAAGCGCCTGTTTCAGGAAGGTCATGCCCAGATAGTCGGGCGGCTGGGGATAGGTGAAGCGGCCGGGGTGGCCAGCGGCGAAGGCGGCAAGGTCTTGCAAGGTCTTGGGCGGGGCGGGCAGGCGGGCGCTGTCATATTCAAAGACCAGCCGCGCCATGGCCCAAGGGGATTCGTAGCCTTCGGTCGGCAGGGTGAAATCATTGGCCACCGACGGCTTGCCCGCCACATCCACCAGCGACCAGTTGGGCAGGTCTGCCGCAAAGGGGCCAAACAGCAGACCGTCTGATTTCATGGCCGCAAAATTCTCGCCGTTGATCCAGATCAGATCGACCGCCCCTTGATCGGTTTGGCCCGCGTCCCGTTCGGCGATGACGCGCGCCACGGCATCCGAGGTTGCGGCGAGTTTGACCTGTTCCAGCGCCACGCCGTGGCGGGCGAGGGCCTGATCGCCCACCCAAGAGATGAAATCGTTGATCTTGGGGTCGCCGCCCCAGGCGTGCCAATAGACGGTTTGACCCTTGGCTTGTTGCAAGACCGCATCCCAATCGGCGGCGGAGGCGGCCTTGCCCCAAAGCGCGACGCCGCCCGTGGCGAGGGCGAGTTTACCGAAGGTGCGTCTGTCCATGATCTTCCCCACAACTGCTGGCAGGCAGGTTAGGCGCAGCAGGGGGGCGGGCGCAACAGGGCTGACGTGATTGTGAGGCGGCGCGGCCTTTGGCGGGCGCCCGTGCGGCGTGCCGAAGGGGCGCCGTTCCCCCCCCTTTGGACCCCCTGTGCGGCGCTTGGCCGGGCGGGGCGGCGCGGCTGACCCAAAGGGATATACGGCTGTATCACACGCGCCGATGGCACCCTTTGGGAGTAGCGGCCCATGACATTGAACGGCGAGTGTATAGGGTTGCGCCAAGGTCTTGATCCCTGACGATCAAGCGCATTCTTGAACAGCGGGGCACAAATGGCCGTTATTAATGGAACACTTGAAAACGACAACTGGGACAACGCGCTTTATGGAACCGAATTTGCGGATCTGATCAACATGAAAGCGGGCGATGATTGGCTGGTTCAATCCTATGGTTCCGACGGGATTTTTGGCGGTGATGGGTTTGATGTCGTCATGTATGGTGATCTGTCGGGCGGGGTCATCATCAATCAGACGAATGTTGAAAGGTTGGGCGTGGCTGCCTTTTCCACGCTAAAAGACAACGGCGATATTGATTCCTTTGACAGCGTTGAAGCGTTTCACGGGACAAATTTCGACGATTCGATCTTTATTTCAGGCGATGGCTATGTCTTTGGCGGAGGCGGCAATGATTTTTTGACCTCTGTTGCGACATCGGGAACGAATGGCTTTTTTCTGCCGGGATTGGGCGCGGATACCGTCGTTGGAAACGGGTCGACAGGCATCTCATACAATGAAGAAGTGTGGGATGATCCCGAGATTGAAGCCTTGCATCGTGGTATTACCGTCGTGGTGACGGACTTCAATGAAGGTTTCGTTATTGACCGAGGTGGATTTGAGGATGTGTTTAGCGGTGTCGCTTATGTGTACGGGTCATTGTACAATGATGTGATGATTGCAGGAACCGGCGATGCGAATTTTGAGGGATTGGACGGCAACGATTATCTTTACGGCGGATCGGGAAATGATTTTCTGGACGGGGGGGCTGGCAAGAACTTGCTGGATGGGAAGTCCGGATCAGATTATTATGAATATGAGTATGATGGGAACACAACCATTCGCGATGAAAGCGGGACGGATACCATCGCGCTCATTCGGCCAGACGATACATATTTTGAAAAGATGTATTACGTTGGTACGACGTTGAAAATTGAATCAACGGACGGCGATACTTTGACCATCCAGAAGTTTTCAAACATTGAATTCATCCATTGGACCGGACCAACTTTTGACTACTCCATAAGCACAGCGGATATCTTTGCCGGGACCTTGTCGAACGACAGCATCACGACGTCAACCGTTGGATATGTTGAAGTTTATGCGGCGGATGGCAATGATACGATTACAGTCAGGGCCGGGGGGTCTTGGGTGTCGTGCGATGCGGGAAATGATACCGCCTTTGGCGGCAGTGGCGGCGACCTTATCTTCGGCGATTTCCGGGCGGATACCTTTGGCAATGATAGCATCAAGGGCCTTGCCGGGGCGGATTCGCTGTATGGCGATGGCGGAAAAGACACGCTGGATGGCGGCAGTGAAAATGACCTGCTGGAGGGTGGGGCCGGGAATGATCTTTTGTACGGCGGCACGGGCATGGATATTCTGACGGGCGGCGACGGATCAGACCGCTTTGTCTTTACGCTGGTGACCGAAACGACGACGGGGGCCACGACCTGCGATCAGATCACGGATTTTGTGCGGGTGCAGGACAAGATCGATCTTGGGGTCATTGACGCCAGCACGATCACAACCGGAAACAACAGCTTTGTGTTCAAGGGCACAAGCGCCATCGGCACGTTGAACGACGGGGAAATATACTACCGTCAGTTCAACAATGAAGGGACGGATCAGGATTATACCTTGGTCTACATCGACAACGACAAGGATGTCACCGCCGAGGCGGTGATAAAGCTGACGGGCCTTGTCGCGTTGTCGTCTTCAGATTTCGTTTTGTAGCGGGCGGGGCGGCTACACCGGATAGCCAAGCAGGTCGAAATCGCGATGATACAGCTGCGCGACAAGGCGGAGGGTTTCGTCGGTATAGACATCATCGCGGCGGGTTTGGGCCTTGGTGACGGTTCCCACCCGCGCGATGGGCGCATAGGGCTGGTTCCAGATGCGGGCCACGACCTGCGCGATGTCGGCCTCGAAGGTTTCGACGCGGCCGATCAGATCAAAGCGGTCTGGCGGCAAAAGCAGAAGGCTGGTTTGCGGGGCCCAGTGCGCATCTTTGTACAAAAGCCCGTCCTGCAAGGCCCGGCAGAATTCGGCAAAGCTGGGGGTTTGGCCGACAGCGTACTGCGGGAAATGGCGGGTAAACTGGGGGCTTCGGCCCATGATCTTGTCCTGATAGGCAGACAGGACCCGCGCATAGGGATCGCGCACGAAGGTGAAGCGGAAGATTTCCCCGTTTTGCAAGGCGCGCACTTGTGCCCCCGTCATCCGCGAGGGACGGCGAAAGCGGCTTTTGTCGGCCTTGCCGGCGCTGGCCGTGTCTTGGCTGAACTGGGTCAGCACGCGCATCACGGTGGAATTCGCGCTTTTGGGGATGCGGTTGTAAAAAAAGCGGTCCACCGGGCAAAAGGCGCCGCGCATATCCATCAAGCAAAGCGCAAGGGGCCCAAGCTGTCGCGATGGGCGCGCCAAAAGGGCAGGGCCGCGGCCGCGCCGCGCCGCAAGATCGCCTCGCCCAGCGAGGGGGCCGCGGCGGTCGATACCGGGGGACGGGCGGGGGATGGGGCCATGGTGTGATCCTGAAACGACGAAAGCCGCAAAAGTTTGACGGTGACAATTCGGGAGGTCAAGGGGGCAGGGGGCGTCCACGCGGCCGATGCTTTTTGCGAGGGGTCCGATACGTGTGAGAGTGGGGCGCGCCGCGCAAAGGGGGCAACAGTGCCTATGGACAAGATGTCCCGCGCGGGGTGATGGTTTACGGGCGGTGATCACGGGAGAGCGGCGATGCTGGATGGCGCACTGCGGCGGCTGATTGACCCGCCGCTGAACCGGGCGGGGCGGGCCTTGGCGGCGCGCGGCATCACGGCGGGCCAGGTGACGCTGGCCGGGCTGGCGCTGGGGCTGATGGCGGCGGTGGTTTTGGCCTTTGGCGGCGCGGGGGGGCTGGCGCTGATCCCGCTGTTGGCGGGACGGGTGGCCGACGGTCTGGACGGGGCGGTGGCGCGGGCCAGCCAGAAGACAGAGTTCGGCGGATTTCTGGACATTTTTTGCGATTTTGTGTTTTACGGCGCGGTGCCGCTGGCCTTTGTGCTGCGCGATGCGGAAAATGGGGCGGCCGGGGCGTTTTTGCTGGCCAGCTTTTATATCAACGGCGCCTCGTTTCTGGGCTATGCGATCTTGGCGGAAAAGCGCGGGATGCAGACGAAGGCGCAGGGGGAAAAGACGCTGTACTATTCGGCCGGTTTGCTGGAAGGGACGGAAACCGTTGCCTTTTTTGTGGCGCTGTGCCTTTGGCCAGGCCTGTTTGCACCGCTGGCGTGGGGGTTTGGCGGGCTGTGTCTGGTGACGGCGGGGGCGCGGGCGCTGCTGGCGCGGCGGGTGTTTGGCGGCTGATCGGCGCCGATCCGCCGATCAAACCTTTGCCGCCTGCCCTTGCAGCCCCCGGATCGCGGCACTAAGACTCTGGCAAGCATTCGGCGATAAAGCTTTGACCAAGCAACAGGCAGGTTCCTATGAAAGATCCGATCGACCAATTCACGAACTTCATCATTCCGACCGTCGAAGAGACCAATTCGCGCGGTTCGATCCGCTATGATATTTTCTCGCGCATGCTGAAAGAGCGGATCATTTTCGTCTCGGGCCCGGTGCATGACGAGATGGCCACGATCATTGTGGCCCAGCTTTTGTTCCTTGAGGCCGAGAATCCCTCCAAGGAAATTTCGATGTACATCAACTCGCCGGGCGGTGTGGTGACGAGCGGATTGTCGATTTACGACACGATGCAATATATCAAACCCAAAGTGTCGACCGTGTGCATCGGGCAGGCGGCGTCCATGGGTTCGTTGCTGTTGACAGCGGGCGAGCCGGGGATGCGCTTTAGCCTGCCCAACAGCCGCGTCATGGTTCACCAGCCATCGGGCGGCTATCAGGGTCAGGCGACGGATATTCTGATTCACGCCCGTGAAACCGAAAAACTGAAACGCCGTCTTAACGAAATCTACGTGAAGCATACCGGAAATGATCTGGCGGCAGTTGAATTGGCGCTGGAGCGGGACAATTTCATGTCGGCAGAAGACGCGAAGGCCTGGGGTTTGATCGACGATATCGTTGCGCCCCGCGACAAATCAGCGGCCAGCGCGTCGTAATGAGGATCCGGCATCAGGGGGCAACCTCTGATGCCAATTTCAGATTGTGGAGGCGCGGGCCATGGCCTAGACTTCCTTCAAGCGCCTAAGTGGCGAGCGCAGAGGATACCAATGGCAACTCATACCGGAAGCGACAGCAAAAATACGCTTTATTGCTCGTTCTGCGGCAAAAGCCAGCACGAGGTGCGCAAGCTGATCGCAGGTCCGACGGTGTTCATCTGTGATGAATGCGTCGAACTTTGCATGGACATCATCCGCGAAGAGACCAAGACCACGGGTCTGAAATCTTCGGATGGGGTGCCCACACCGCGCGAGATTTGCAAGGTGCTGGACGATTACGTGGTGGGCCAGATGCATGCCAAGCGCGTGTTGTCTGTGGCCGTGCACAACCATTACAAACGGCTGAACCATTCGTCGAAAACCGATGTGGAACTGGCCAAATCGAACATTTTGCTGATCGGGCCGACGGGAACGGGCAAGACCTTGCTGGCGCAGACACTGGCGCGGATTTTGGATGTGCCGTTCACCATGGCCGATGCCACCACGCTGACCGAAGCAGGTTATGTGGGCGAGGATGTGGAAAACATCATCCTGAAACTGCTGCAAGCGTCGGAATACAACGTCGAGCGGGCGCAGCGCGGGATCGTTTATATTGACGAAGTCGACAAGATCACCCGCAAATCAGACAACCCGTCGATCACACGCGATGTGTCGGGCGAGGGGGTGCAGCAGGCGCTGCTGAAGATCATGGAAGGCACGGTTGCGTCGGTGCCGCCGCAAGGCGGGCGCAAGCATCCGCAGCAAGAATTCCTGCAGGTGGACACGACCAACATCCTGTTCATTTGCGGCGGCGCTTTTGCGGGTCTGGAAAAGATCATCGCGCAGCGTGGCAAGGGGTCGGGCATTGGGTTTGGTGCCGATGTGAAAGATCCGGAGGCGCGCGGTGTGGGCGAGGTATTCCAAGAGCTGGAACCCGAAGATTTGCTGAAGTTCGGGCTGATCCCGGAATTTGTGGGCCGTTTGCCTGTGATCGCCACGTTGAATGATCTGGACGAGTCTGCCTTGATCACGATCCTGACCGAGCCGAAGAACGCTTTGGTCAAGCAATACCAGCGGCTGTTTGAGATCGAGGGTGTAAAGCTGTCCTTTACAACCGATGCTTTGGCGGCGATTTCCAAGCGCGCGATCAAGCGCAAGACGGGCGCGCGCGGGTTGCGGTCGATCATGGAAGATATCCTGCTTGATACCATGTTCGAATTGCCCGGACTTGAAGGGATCGAAGAGGTCGTGGTGAATGAAGAAGCGGTGAACAATGGGGCCAAGCCTTTGATTGTTCACGCTGAAGCCAAGAAGAAAGAGCCTGCGGCGGCGGGGTGATCTGGGCATAGTGTTGCAAGGGGGCGGTCCGGTTGGGCCGCCCTTTCGCGTTTGCGCGGACCTGCCGCGCAAACTAAGCGCGCGGCCCTGCAAACCTATCGGCGTTGCAGAGCGCGGCTTGGCCGAATTCCGTTCGCGTTCTTGTGCATGCACTGGACCTTGCCGCCCTCGCTGGTATAAGGGGCGAAATCCCGGCGGAGGCCCGTTATGAACTTTCTGTTGCGCTTGTTGACATGGTGGAATGGCCAGACGATTGGCACGCAGCTGCACACCTGGCGCCGGGGCCAGCGGGTGGGCGAGGACGCGCAGGGCAACATCTTTTACCAGACCAAGGATGGCAAACGCCGCTGGGTGATTTTTAACGGCGAGAGCGAGGCAAGCCGCGTGTCGCCCGATTGGCACGGCTGGCTGCATTTCACCTGGAATGAACCGCCCACCAAATCGCCCTTGCTGCACAAGCCTTGGGAAGCCAGCCATGTTGAAAACCTGACCGGATCGGCCGCTGCCTATGCGCCGCCCGGATCGATCCGCAAGGCGGGGGCTGCGGCCCCGGCGCGTGCGGATTACGAGGCGTGGACCCCGCAATAATGGCGCAGGATCGGCTAGAGGTTTTGGCAGGTGCGGTGGTTTTGGCCGTCGGTTTGGGCTTTGCGGTCTTTGCGGGGCGTGATGCCGGGCTGGGCACAGATGCCGGGGTGTACCCGCTGACGGCGTCTTTTCGGTCGGTTGACGGAATTTCGGTGGGCTCGGACGTGCGGCTGGCCGGGGTGGCCGTGGGCAAGATCAGCACGTTGAAACTGAACCCTGAGACCTATTTTGCCGATGCGGTGATCGAGATCGATACATCGGTGCAGGTGCCTGACGATTCCGCCATTCTGATTTCGTCAGAAGGTCTTTTGGGCGGAAATTATGTGGAATTGGTGCCGGGCGGGTCGTTGACCATGCTGGAGCCCGGACAAGAGATTGAAGACACGCAAGGATCGGTCTCTTTGGTGTCGTTGTTGATGAAATTCGTTTCGGGATCCAACAGCGATCCGTCGGGCACGCCCTGATGATCCGGCTGGCGGGTCTTTTCGCGCTGGCTTTGGCGGGGATGGCCGCCGCCCAAGAGGCGGTGGAGGCCCCCGGCGGGCGGGTGCGGGTTCTGGACAAGTTGACCAGTCAGATCACCGATCTGGATTTGTCGCGCGGCCAAAGTGAGACGGTGGGGCGGTTAACGGTGGGGCTGTTGGAGTGTCGGTATCCATCGAACAACCCGGCCTCTGATTCCTGGATGCATCTGATGATCACGGACAGTTCGGTGACCGATCCGGTGTTCAGCGGTTGGATGCTGGCGTCGAGCCCGGCACTGTCGGCGCTGGACAATCCGCGTTATGATGTGTGGGTTTTGGGCTGCGTGCTGCCGGATGGATCAATCCCTGAAGTGGACGATGCCACGACCGACGGCGAGGGGTAATACCCGGCCGGCGCGAAGGCGGCGGTTGCCGTCATGGCCCGCGCGAGGCGTTTGCGATAGGCCTCTCTTGGAATTTCGACGGCCCCCAGACTGGCCAGATGGGGCGTCAGGAACTGGGTGTCAAACAGTGTAAACCCCCCGGCGCGCAGGCGGTGCATCAGCCAGGCAAGGGCGGTTTTTGACGCGTTTGTGCGGTTCGAAAACATGGATTCGCCGCAAAAGGCCCCGCCGATCTGAACGCCGTAGACGCCGCCCGACAGGTGACCGTCTTGCCACACCTCCAGACTATGGGCCTGACCGCGCTGATGCAGGGCGGTGTAGAGGGCATGGATTTCAGCATTGATCCAGGTTTCCGGCCGCGCGGCGCAGCCCGCCATGACGCCTGCAAAATCCTTGTTCACAGTGATGGTGTAATCGGCCGTCAGCAGATGGCGGCGCAAAGAGCGGGAGATGTGGAAGGAGTCGAGCGGAAAAATCCCGCGACGGGTGGGATCGATCCAGTGCAATTGCGTGGAGGACGCGGTTTCAGCCATGGGAAACAGGCCCATGGCATAGGCGCGCAGCAGCAGATCGGGTGTGAGGGCGGGGTCAGCCACAGCGCGCGCCTTGGATCAGACGCGCGCCGGGCCCATCAGGCACCGAACTTGTTGAGCAGCCATTTTTCCAGCCAGTGGATGTTGTAGTCGCCCGATTGAATGTCAGGCTCTTGCAACAGGGCATCGAACAGCGGGATCGTGGTGTCGATCCCGTCAATGATCAACTCTCCCAAGGCGCGGTTCAGGCGGGCCAGCGCCTCGGGGCGGTCGCGGCCATGAACGATAAGTTTGCCGATCAGGCTGTCGTAATGGGGCGGGATGCGGTAGCCGTCATAAATCGCCGAGTCCATCCGAACGCCCAGCCCGCCGGGCGCGTGAAACTGGGTGACTTTGCCCGGACGCGGGGCGAAGAGCGGCAGCTTTTCGGCATTGATGCGCACTTCGATGGCGTGGCCGGTGATCTTCAGATCCTCTTGGGTGAAGGACATCGGCAGGCCCGAGGCCACGCGGATTTGTTCGCGCACCAGATCGACGCCAAAGATCGCTTCGGTGACCGGATGTTCGACCTGAAGGCGAGTGTTCATTTCGATGAAATAGAACTGTTCGTCTTCATACAGAAATTCGATCGTGCCAGCGCCGATATACTTGATCTTCTGCATGGCCTTGGCGCAAACCGCACCGATTTCGGCGCGCAGTTTGGCGTTGATGGCCGGGCCCGGCGCCTCTTCAAAGACTTTTTGGTGGCGGCGCTGCAACGAGCAGTCGCGTTCCCCGAGATGCACCGCGTTGCCCTTGCCATCGCCGAACACCTGAATTTCGATGTGGCGTGGGCGTTGCAGGTATTTTTCGATGTAGACTTCATCATTGCCGAAGGCGGCCTTGGATTCGCTGCGCGCCGTGCGAAAGGCAATTTCAAGCTCTTCCGCCGTCTTGGCAACCTTCATGCCGCGGCCGCCGCCGCCTGCTGTGGCCTTGATGATGACCGGAAAGCCGATTTTGGCCGCAACACCGATGGCGGTTTCAAAATCAGGCACGCCCCCGTCAGATCCGGGCACCACGGGAATCCCGAGGTCTTTGGCGGTTTCCTTGGCGGTGATCTTGTCACCCATGATTCGGATATGTTCGGCCGAGGGGCCGATGAAGGTGATGCCGTGATCTTCCAGTGCCTGCGCAAAGGCGGCGTTTTCGGACAGGAAACCATAGCCGGGGTGAACCGCCTGCGCGCCGGTAATTTCGCAGGCCGAAATGATTGCCGCCTTGGACAGATAGCTTTCGGACGAGGGAGGCGGGCCGATGCAGACGGATTCGTCAGCCATGCGCACATGCATCGCGTCACTGTCTGCGGTGGAGTGCACGGCGACCGATTTGATCCCCATCTCGCGGCAGGCGCGGACCACACGAAGGGCGATCTCGCCCCGGTTGGCGATCAGGATTTTGTCGAACATGGGGTTACTCGATAATCATCAAGGGTGCGCCGAATTCCACCGGGTGGCCATCGGTCACCAAGATGCGCTTGATCACCCCGGCCTTGTGGGCGGGAATGTGATTCATGGTTTTCATCGCTTCGATGATCAGCACGGTCTGGCCTTCGGTCACGGCAGAGCCGAGCGCGACAAAGGGCACTGATCCGGGTTCTGCCGACAGATAGCAGGTACCCACCATGGGCGAGGTCAGACAGCCCGGATGCTGGGTGGGATCTTCGGGCGCGGCGGGGGCTGGGGCTGCGGCGGCCTGAGGGGCGGCGGCGGGCGCATAGACCTGTTGAACGGGGGCTGCGGCCTGCACCGTCACCACGGGGGCCTGTTTGACCACGCGCACATCCAGACTGTCGTCTTGGCCATAGTCGCGTTTCACGGAGAGTTCCGTCAGACCGTTCTTGTTCAGAAGCTCTGCCAGGGCGGAGATGAAGGCCACATCCGCATCAGTTGTGTTTTTGCTCATGCCGTCCTCGGTTGGCGTCATTTGGGGCGGGGCGGTGCCCTCGCCTTTGATAGGGTGGTATACGCCAGCCTGACATGGGAAAAAAGGCCCAGTTGTGCCCTTGAACGGTGCACAGAGTATTTTTGCGGTGATAAAATTTACCGTTTGATAAAAAAAATCTCTTGTGGCAGCCTGAATGTCAGAAAAAACCGGCCAAAGGCCATCCTGTCAGGAGGTTCGATTGACCCAGTCCCCGCAGTCCGCCCAGACCGTGCAAACACCCATGACGCCGGGTGTTGTGGCGCAACGTTTGGCCCCCGAGGCCTATGCGCGCCATTTCACCGATCATCAGCCCCCGTTGGAGGCGCATGAGGCGCAGGTTGCAGCCGATCGGTGCTATTTTTGCCATGATGCGCCCTGCATGACGGCGTGTCCGACGTCGATCGATATTCCGCTGTTCATTCGGCAGATCGCCACCGGAACGCCCGAAGCGGCGGCCAAGACGATTTTTGCGCAAAACATCATGGGCGGAATGTGCGCGCGGGTCTGCCCGACGGAAACGCTGTGCGAAGAGGTCTGCGTGCGCGAAGTGGCCGAGGGCAAGCCGGTTGAAATTGGCCGGTTGCAACGTTTTGCCACCGATCGTCTGATGGACAAGGGCGTGCATCCTTTCACGCGGGCGGCGCCCAGTGGGCGGCGTGTTGCGGTTGTGGGGGCGGGGCCGGCGGGCCTGTCGGCGGCGCACCGATTGGCGCTGCATGGCCATGAGGTGGTGGTTTATGATGCCCGCCCCAAGGCCGGGGGGCTGAATGAATATGGCATTGCCAGTTACAAGGCGGTCGGCGACGTGGCCGCGCGTGAGGTGGACTGGCTTTTGAAGATCGGCGGAATTACCGTGAAGACGGGGGCGGCCTTGGGCCGCGATATGACCCTGGCCGAGTTGCAAAAAGGCTATGACGCGGTGTTTTTGGGCATGGGGCTGGCAGGGGTGAATGCGCTTCGTGTGCCCGGGGAAGAGGCCCCTGAGGTGCGCGATGCGGTGGATTTCATTGCCGAGTTGCGCCAGCAGGCCGACAAATCGAAACTGCCGATCGGCCGTGATGTCGTGGTCATTGGCGGCGGCATGACGGCGGTAGATGCCGCGGTGCAATCCAAGCTTTTGGGCGCGCAAAACGTGACCATCGTCTATCGCCGCGGTGAGGACCGGATGGGCGCCTCGGGGTATGAACAGGACCATGCCACCAGCGCGGGGGTGAAGATTGTGACCCATGCCTCGCCCAAGGCGGTTTTGAGCAATGGGGCGCTGACGGGGGTGGAGTTTGCCTATATGGCCGATGGCCCGGAGGGGCTGGTGCCGACGGGCGAGACCTTTACTTTGAAGGCCGATCAGGTTTTCAAGGCGATTGGCCAAACCTTGGCGGGCGTGCCCGAGGCCCTGAAGATCGACGGCGGCAAGATTGCCGTCACGGGGGCCGGGCGCAGCAATCTGGCGGGCGTCTGGGCGGGGGGCGACTGTGCCACGGGCGGAGACGATCTGACCGTGACTGCCGTGGCGCAGGGGCGCGATGCGGCTGAAGACATTCATCTGGCTTTGATGGGATAGGGGCGGATCATGGCAAACCTGACAACAGATTTCATTGGCATCAAATCGCCCAACCCGTTCTGGCTGGCCTCGGCCCCGCCCACCGACAAGGCCTATAACGTCGAGCGCGCCTTTGAGGCGGGCTGGGGCGGGGTGGTGTGGAAAACGCTGGGCAGCGAAGGGCCGCCGGTGGTGAACGTTTCGGGCCCGCGCTATGGCGCGATCTGGGGGGCGGATCGGCGGCTTTTGGGGTTGAACAACATCGAGTTGATCACCGACCGCCCGCTTCAGATCAATCTGGACGAGATCAAGATGGTCAAGCGCAAGTGGCGCGACCGGGCCATGGTGATCAGCCTGATGGTGCCTTGTGATGAAGACAGCTGGAAAGACATTCTGGGCCGCATCGAGGATACCGAAGCGGACGGGGTGGAGCTGAACTTTGGCTGTCCGCATGGTATGGCGGAACGCGGCATGGGATCGGCCGTGGGGCAGGTGCCCGAATATATCGAGATGGTGACGGCGTGGGTCAAAAAACACTCACGCATGCCGTGCATCGTGAAATTGACGCCGAATATCAATGACATCCGCAAACCTGCCGAGGCGGCAAAGCGGGGCGGGGCCGATGCGGTCAGCCTGATCAACACGATCAATTCGATCACCTCGGTCAATCTGGACAGCTTCAGCCCCGAACCGATGATCGACGGCAAGGGCACGCATGGCGGCTATTGCGGGCCAGCGGTAAAGCCGATTGCGCTGAACATGGTGGCAGAGATTGCCCGCAATGCCGACACGCGCGGCCTGCCGATTTCGGGCATTGGCGGGGTGACGACCTGGCGCGACGCGGCCGAGTTCATGGCGCTGGGGGCAGGCAATGTGCAGGTGTGCACGGCGGCCATGACTTATGGGTTCAAGATCGTGCAGGAAATGATCTCGGGCCTGTCGCAGTATCTGGACGAGCGCGAGATGTCGGTGGCCGATCTGGTCGGCCGCGCGGTGCCCAATGTGACCGATTGGCAATATCTGAACCTGAATTATGTGACCAAGGCACAGATCAATCAGGACGATTGCATCAAATGCGGGCGCTG
>CANHLE010000074.1 GCA_947461435.1 Paracoccaceae bacterium
AAATAGGAGAAAAACCCGCCCTTGACCCAAACATGAACTGAAATCCATAATCAGAGGTGGCTCACTTCTCAGTGAAAAAACCGGCTCAGTTCTGGGTGAAAATCAACAGTGCCGACGGCCCGACGAAAGAACGCGCCCGGTGGAAAGCCAAATCCAATTTGATAGGCGCATTGCACGGCTTTGATTTTGGCGAATCAATTTTAAGATCTACAGCCGTATCTGCGTTAAAATATCCTTTCGAATATATACTTTCGATAACGTCATAAAATCGTTGCAAAATCGTTTCAAAAATGAAATGTATCTGTTACAAGTCGTTGATCTTAAATGCATACATGTGTCCCCGTTGCCTCACCCAATTGCTTTTCATCAGCTTTAATATCAGGCGCGTTGATGATTGTTGGCGGCGCGCCCACACAACGATCAAGCCGAGCCATGAGTTCGGTGCCACCGTGTGAAAAAGAACCGAATGATGAAAAAGCTGCTCTTAATCTCGAATATCCTTGCTGTGACCAGCGGCGCCGCATCTGCTGATATCGCCTTCTCCGGGGATGCCCGCATGGGGCTTGCATCGACAGACGGCGGCAAGACCTTCACAACCTCAAACCGGATGCGGTTAAAGATTGCCGGTTCGGGCGAAACCGACAATGCGTTGAAGTTCGGCGCGTCTATGCGCAGCACGCAAGCGAGCGACGGGTCTTCGACCCTTGCCATGCAGACGACCTTCATCGAATCCGCCAAGCTGGGCAAGATTTCGTTCGGTGATGCGGATGGCGCGGCGCAATCGGTCGTGACCCAGTTTGTTGCAATTGGTTTCGATGACACCAAAAAGTATCAAGAATTCAAATTCTTGACCGGTGGCAGCACCAGCTCTGGTGTGGACATGATCTACAACTACACCAACGGTCCGATCGGCGTTGCCGTCTCGATGGGTGAAGCTGGGTCAGCGACCTATGGCGATGACCGTGCTGCGGGCCTGTCCTATACAACCGAGTTCTGGAAACTGGCTGTCGGCTTTGAAGACAATGGCACAAACAGCCAGTCGATTGTCAGCGGCAGCATCGGCAACGGTCAGGTCGACCTGAAGGTTGCCTATGGTGTTCAAGATGACGCCAAAGACCAGTACGTCGCTTACGGCACCTATATCATCGGCAACACCACGTTGACGGCCTTCGTCCGCAAGGATCTTTCTGATGTGAATTATCAGGGCTTTGGCGTGAACCATGAATTGGGTGGCGGTCTGGCATTGTCGGCCGGCTACGCAAAGAAAGACGCGACAGATTCTGTGATCAGCATCGGCGCCTTGATGACGTTCTAAAAATATAGATATTATTGAAATGAAAGAGCGGGCAATTGCCCGCTCTTTCTGCGTTGTAAATTGCATTCACCAAAATCTATTTAAGACAACGGGTTAATCCATATTTATTTTCAAAAACCCGGTTATTAACGGCCTATCTTCGCAAATCTGTTATAATCGGTGGTTACTCGCATGTGAGCGGACGCAAGTCGCGTTCCGACCGCTCGACAGGAGAGTTTAAATGTCTTTCTTCAAGATTGCCGCTCCGGCGATCGCAATTCTAGCCCTGACCACAACCGTCGTGCAGGCACGGGATCAGCTGCAAATCGGTGGATCGTCCACCGTTCTTCCTTTCGCCGTTGTCGTCGCTGAATCCTTTGGCGAAAATCAGGCCTTCGCGACGCCAGTCGTCGAGGGTGGCGGTACGGGCGCAGGTATCAAGAAATTCTGCCAGGGTCTTGACGACAACTCTTTGGACATTGCGAACGCATCGCGCAAGATGAAGGCGTCTGAAGCCGCACTCTGCAAGAAAAACGGCGTGACGGACATCATGGAAGTTCAGTTCGGATACGATGGGATCGTCTTTGCAACTGACATCAATGGCCCGGCTTTCGCGTTTACGGCCGCTGATTGGTACAATGGTCTGGCGGCAGAAGTCGTGATCAACGGGCAATTGGTTCCAAATCCCTATACCAAGTGGTCCGAGGTTGACGCCAACCTGCCCGACCAGGAAATTCTGGCCTTTGTTCCGGGAACCAAACACGGCACGCGTGAAGTGTTTGACCAGAAGGTCATCGAAACGGGCTGCAAGGCCTTCAAGGCTGACAAAGTGGTGTCCAAGCATGTTGGCGGCGACAAGGCCAAAACCACCGAAGGATGCATCACGCTGCGCACCGATGGCCGCGTTGTGGAAATTGACGGCGACTATACCGAGACTTTGGCACGCTTGAAAGCGAACAGCAACGGCGTTGGAATCTTTGGCTTGTCCTTCTACGAAAACAACACCGACAAGCTTCAGGTTGCGACATTCGCTGGTGTGGCCCCGTCGCAAGATACGGTCGCTTCGGGCAAGTACAAAGTGTCGCGTCCGCTGTTCTTTTACGTGAAGATGCAGAACATCGGCGTTGTCCCCGGGCTGAAAGAATTCGCTGAATTCTTCGTGTCGGATGAGGTTTCGGGCAACGGCGGTCTTTTGGAATCCATCGGTCTGGTCGTGGATCCGGGCCTTGCAAAGGCACAGTCGGTCGTCGCGAACGACAAGTCTATGTAAGATCTGAAACCTGCTGAAAGGCTTGGACGGGGCGGCATCATGCCGCCCTGTCTTTTTTTCCGGACAGCGCACTGCGCTTGGTGCCCATGCCCGGTTTCAAGGCGCGCCTAGGCGCAGATCCAGTCTGTGACCTTCGCGGGAATCGCGCGCCCGGGCGTCTTAAGCCTTGTTCGGCGCGGGCGCGCCGCCTTCAAAGCGATTTCCGTGTCGATAATCGCAGGGCGCTTCTTGCATCTGCAGATGCAGTCCCTTGCCTGTAAAGGCATGCTTGCGGGCCAGATCCTCGTCAAAGTCGATGCCAAGTCCGGGCGCTTCGGGGGGCAGAATATAGCCGTCTTCCCACGTCAGCGTGTTCTTGATCAACGCCAGATGGAACGCCCCGCCGGTTTGAATCGTCTCGGCCATCAACAGGTTCGGGATCGATACGGACAGATGGATATTGGCCGCCCATTCAACGGGCCCTGCATAAAGATGCGGCGCCATTTCCGCGTTGAAAATCTCGGCAATGGCCGACAATTTGCGCGCTTCAAGGATGCCGCCCAAGCGGCCAAGGGCCGGTTGCAAAATCTTCACGCCGCCAGCCCGCAAAAGCAGGCCAAATTCGGTCTTGGTGGTCAGCCGTTCACCAGTGGCGAGCGGAATATTCACATGCCGGGCGACTTCGGCAAATTCCAGCAAATTGTCTGGTGGGATCGGCTCTTCGTACCACAGCGGATTATAGGGCTCCAACGCTTTGCCCATCCGAATGGCGCCCGGCGTTGTGAACTGGCCATGCGTGCCGAACAGCAGATCTGCCCGGTCGCCAACCGCTTCGCGGATCTTCTTGCAGAATTCGACGCTGCGCGAGATGTCTGACATGGCGGGTTCGTGGCCGCCGCGAATGGTGTAAGGCCCGGCTGGATCGAATTTGACGGCGGTGAAGCCCTGTTCAACGGCCCGCGCCGCCGCTTGGGCTGTCATGTCTGCATTGACCCAGAACTCGGCCGCATCTTCGCCCGGCTCTGGATACAGATAGGTGTAACTGCGCACGCGCTCGTTCATGCGCCCGCCAATCAGGGCCCAGACGGGCCGGTTTCGTGCCTTGCCCAAGATGTCCCAGCAGGCAATTTCAAGCCCCGCAAATGCCCCCATGACCGTTGGATCTGGCCGCTGCGTAAAGCCCGAGGAGTAGACACGCCGAAACATAAGTTCCAGGTTTTCGGGGTTTTCGCCCAGCATATGCCGTTCGAACACATCTTCGATTACCGCTTTCATGGCGGTCGGCCCCACTGTCGAGGCATAGCATTCGCCATAGCCCACGATCCCGTTGTCGGTGGTGACTTTCGGGAAAATCCAGTACCGCCCGCCCCATCCCGGTGCGGGAGGGGCCACGACGAATATTTCCAGGTCCTTGATCTTCATGGGTACCCCTCCGCTATTACGGACAGGTTTCCCTTAGACTGCGGATTTCTCGCGCGATCCGGCGACAAAGATTAGCACGGCAGCGACCATGACCACGGCAGCCAGAAAGAATGGCGATCCCGGAAAATAGACAGGCGCGGTGTCTGTCGTGAAATACCCGAACACCCAAGTCATGACCAAAGGCGCAAGGATCATGGCCAAAGCGTTGATCGAGGTCATGATCCCCTGCAGCTCTCCTTGTTGGTCTTGCGGGGTAGAGCGGCTTCCAAGGCCTTGCAGGGCAGGCCCTGTGACCCCGCCCAAGGCGGAAAAAGGCGTTGTGACAAGGGCCAGCAATCCAGACGTATTGAAGGCCAGAAAACTGTAAGTCACCGTTTCCACCAAAAAGCCGCCGATTACGGTGCGCCTCTCTCCCCAGCGGCGGATGAGCGGGCCGACCAAAAAGCCTTGGACGGCTGCCATGCACAGGCCAAAAGAGGCAAGGGACAGGCCGATCCACTGCGCATCCCACCCATAGGCTTCTTTGCAGAAATACGACCAGACGGCGGGCCAGACGTTGAACGTCAGCGCATAAAGGAAATTCACCAGCAGCAGGATCTTCAGGCCCGGCAGCCGCCGAATGGCCGCAAACGAGGACAAAGGATTGGCCCGGGCCAAGGAAAACGGCCGACGATTGTCTGCCGAAAGGCTTTCGCGCATCACAAAAAAGCCAAAGGCCATGTTGGCAAAGGCCAATCCGGCGGCCAGCCAAAACGGCGCACGAGGGTCAACCCCGGCGACCAGACCGCCCAGGATCGGCCCGGCGATAAAGCCAATGCCAAAGCCCGCCCCCAGCAAGCCAAAGCGTTTGGCGCGATCTTCGGGCGATGAGATATCGGCCACATAGGCATTGGCTGTGGAATGGGTGGCCGAAGCGATGCCTGCGATGCTGCGTGCGGCCAGAAGAACCCAAAGCGATGAGGCCATCGCCATCACCACGTAATCAATTCCAACGACCATAAGCGACACCAGCAAAACCGGGCGCCGGCCGAATCGATCAGACAGGTTCCCGACAATCGGGCCAAAGGCGAATTGCATCACCGCAAATGACGCCGTGATGATCCCGCCCCACAGGGCCGCTTGCCCCACCCCTTCATGCGTCACGCCCATCATCAGATCGGGCATCACGGGAAAGATAAGCCCGATACCAATTGCGTCCAACGTCACGGTCATCAGGATAAAAATCAGGGCGGCATTGGGGCGCGAGGACATGAAAAACCTGTTCTAGGGAACCGCGAAGCTAGTCTTCTGCCGGTCCCTGTCAAGCGGCATCCCGTTGCCCGTAGGGCACAAGATTCGCTACAGATGTGCGATCGCGCGCAGAAAATCCTTCAATACCGCCACAAAGGCATCTGGGGAATCCAGCATGGGCAAATGCCCTGCGCCGCGAAGCAATTCAAACCGGCTGCCCAAAATCAGATCGGCGGTTTCACGCACCAGATCGGGCGGGGTCGACCCATCATTGGTTCCGGCGACGACCAGAGTGGGCAGGGTCAATGCTGCGGTTGTCGTGTAAAAATCCGTGCCCGAAATCGCACCCGCACAGCCGATCCATCCTTGGGGATCCATCGTTACAAGCATCTGGTGAAGGATCGGCATGGCCGGGTGTTCCGCCCAGTTTCGGCCCAGCATCCGCCCCATCGCGCCGGGGGCATAGGCGGCAAGACCGGTCGCGGCGATCTCGGCGCTGCGCTGCGCCCAAATTGACGGGTTGCCGATTTTTGGCGCGGTGTTCGACAAGACAAGCGCGCGCACCAGATCAAGGCGCTTGGTTGCCAGACCCTGTGCGATCAGGCCCCCCAACGAGACGCCAACGACAACGGCATCTTTCAATCGAAAATGATCCAACAGCTTTTCAGCATCGCGGATTAGCGCGCCCATGGCATAGGGCGGGGTTGGCACATCTGATCGGCCATGACCCCGGATGTCAAAGCGCAAGATCCGCGTGTCTGGCAAGGCAGCAACCACGGCATCCCACAGCGTCAGGTTCGTGCCCAAGGCATGGATCAGAACGACGGCTGGCGCTTCGGCCGGGCCGATGATTTCCGCGTTCAGGCGCAGATCATCCAGGTAAATCAGGCTCATGTTGCAAAACCTCAAACTTTTTGGGCGTGCTGGGGGCAAACAGGGCAGTTGATGTTTGAAAAGGTCATGTGCCAAATCGTTGAAGGGCGGTCAAAAAGACCGCCGGGTCCACGTTTCCGCCCGATCCCACCACGATCACCTGATCGCTGACATCCGCCCGAAACAGCGCGGCGGCCAAGGCAACCGCACCGCCGGGTTCCAGAACGATGCGCAAATGCGTGAAGGCCAGCGCCATGGCCTGCAACGCTTCGTCGTCGCTGACCACCAGACCCGGCCCGCACAGCCGCTGCAAGATCGGAAAGGTCAGCGCCCCGGGCTGCGGTGTGACGATCGCATCGCACAGCGATCCGGCGCTGCGGTCATTGCGCAGGATATGCCCCGCCGCAAGCGAGCGGGCGGTGTCGTCAAAACCCTCGGGTTCTGCCGGGCGGGCCTGCAGGCCCGGGGCATCCGCATGCAGGGCAAGGGCAATGCCGGCCGTCATCCCGCCGCCGCCGCAACAGGTCAAGACCTGCCCTTGGCGGATCCCGGCGGTTCGCGCCTGCAGGGCGATTTCCAGCCCGATGGTGCCTTGCCCTGCAATCACCTGTTCGTCGTCATAGGGCTTGATCAAGGACAGACCGCGCGCCTGCGCCAAGGCCGCGCCGATGGCATCGCGGTCTTCGGTGGCACGGTCATACAAGATCACCTCAGCCCCATAAGCCCGGGTATTGTCGATCTTCACGCGGGGCGCATCGGCGGGCATCAACACCGCAGCGGAAATGCCATGCTGGCGCGCGGCAAAGGCCACGCCTTGCCCGTGATTTCCTGAAGAATAGGCCAGAACGCCGTTGGCCCGCACCTGCGGCGTCAGCGCCGAAACAGCCGACCATGCGCCGCGATACTTGAAGCTTCCGGTCCACTGCAGACATTCGGCCTTTACAAATATCTGCCGCCCCGCGCGTGCGTCAAGCAGGGGGGAGTTGAGCAGGGGGGTCAGGCGGGCATGGCCTGACAGGCGGTCCGCCGCCGCCCGGATCTTTGTGATGTCGCTCATCCCAGAGCCCCAATGAAACGGTGAAGGGTTGCCAAGCTTTCAGGTTCGTCCAGAAAGGGCACATGCGCGCGGCCCGCAACGTTGGAAAACATCATGTCCGGGCGACGGAGCAGCATATTTGCCGCGGTCTGCGCCGATAACAGATCTGAATTTGCCCCCCGGATCAGCGCAAGGGGTATTCCGGCCAAGCTGTCGAACAGGGGCCACATATCCACAGCCGGCCCGTCGAAGGCGGCCATAAATGCCGTGCGCAAAGATGGATCGTAGGGAATGGTCAATCCTGCGCCCGTTTGAACATAGTGCTTTTCCGCCTCGGCCCGCCAACGGTCCGGGGGGACATTGGTAAATCCGGCCATGGCGGCGGGCAGCTTTGCCGCCATTTCGTCAAAGCTTTTGGCGGCCGGGTTTCGGCCAAGGTACTGGCTGATCCGCTCCAGGCCACTGCGTTCGATCTGGGGGCCGATGTCATTCAGGCAAAGGCCCAAAAGCCGGTCCTTGGCGACGGCGGCCAGAACCATTCCGATCAATCCCCCGCGCGACGTGCCCAGCACCGCCGCCTGCGCGATGCCCAGATGGTCCAGCAGCGCCACTGCGTCTTTGGCTTCTTGCGGCACGGTATACGTGTCGGCGCCCGTCCATTGACTGCCGCCGCGTCCACGATAATCCATCCGCACCAACCGCACGCCGGTCAAATGCGGTGCGACATAGTCGAAATCGGCCATGGTTCGCGTCAGGCCTGCCAGACAAAGCACGGGCAGGCCCTGACCTTCGTCGGAAAAGGCCAGCCGCGCCCCGTCGGCCGTTGTGAAGACGTCGATCATATAGCCCCCCTTTTTTGCCAGTTTGGCAGAGCTTTGCCGCAAGGGAAAGGCACAGACCTTGGTCTGAGAGGCACGCCGCACCCTTGCAGCGCCGGGCCATGGGGCCTAAGTGGAACAGACAGCAGGTAAAGGTGTTTTGAATGGCCGATCCTACGGAAGAGCGGGCGAAATCCAAACGTGTGGGCGCCTTGCGCGGGCTGTGGCCGTTTATCCGCCCCTATAGCCCCATGGTGGTTTTGGCCCTTGTGGCGCTGGTTGTGACAGCCTCTGTCAGCTTGGTCATGCCGATGGCCGTGCGCCGCGTTGTCGACGGCTTTGGCACGGGGGATCTAAGCCTTCTGGATCAATATTTCGGCGCGGCCCTTGGGGTGGCTGTCTTGTTGGCCATCGGAACCGGGGTGCGCTATTATTTCGTCACGCGGCTGGGCGAGCGGGTGGTTGCCGATATCCGGCGCGCCCTGTTTGACCGCGCCGTCGGGATGAGCCCGGCCTATTTCGAAAAGCTGATGACGGGCGAAGTTTTAAGCCGCATCACCACCGATACCACCTTGATCCTGTCGGTCCTCGGATCCTCTGTGTCGGTGGCGCTGCGCAATGTGCTGATGCTGGTGGGCGGCCTTATTCTGTTGGCCCTGACGTCGTGGAAGTTGACGGGTCTGGTTCTGCTGATTGTGCCGGCCATCATTGTTCCGATTGTGGTGCTGGGCCGCAAACTGCGCGAGCTGGGGCGCGAGAATCAGGATTGGATCGCCAATTCGTCGGGCAAGGCATCCGAGGCGCTGTCAGCGGTTCAAACCGTGCAGGCCTTCACCCATGAGTCTTTGACGCGCGCCGATTTTGGCGATTTGACGGAAAAAAGTTTCATCAGTGCCCAAAAGCGGATTGGCACCCGATCGGCCATGACAGTGATCGTCATCTTCTTGGCGTTTTCCGGCGTGGTTGGCGTGCTTTGGCTGGGCGCGCGCGATGTGCAGGCGGGCGTGATGTCGCCCGGATCCTTGGTGCAGTTCCTGATCTATGCCGTCATGGTCGCGGGGGCTGTCGGGGCGCTGTCGGAAATCTGGGGAGAGTTGCAGCGGGCAGCCGGCGCGACCGAACGGCTGGTGGAAATGCTGCAAGCCACCGACACCGTGCAAGATCCGCCAAAGCCGATCGCCTTGCCGCGCCCGATCCGCGGCGAGATCATTTTTCACGATGTCGCCTTCAACTATCCCTCGCGGCCGGGGCACCGCGCGCTGAATGGCATTTCATTGACCATCGCCCCCGGCGAGACGGTGGCCCTTGTCGGCCCGTCGGGGGCCGGGAAATCGACGATTTTGCAGCTTTTGATGCGGTTTTATGATCCGCAATCGGGCGCCATCACCTTTGATGGGGTCGATCTGCGCGACATGACCCGCGCCGATTTTCGCAGCGCCATGGCCCTTGTCCCCCAAGATCCCGTGATCTTTGCCGCCTCGGCCCGCGAAAACATCCGCTTTGGCCGCCCCGAGGCCAGCGACGCCGAGGTGGAGGCCGCCGCCATGGCCGCCGCCGCGCATGATTTCATCACCGCCCTGCCCGAAGGATACACCACCTATCTGGGAGAGCGCGGCGTCATGCTGTCGGGCGGTCAAAAGCAGCGCATCGCCATCGCCCGCGCCATTTTGCGCGACGCCAAGGTGCTGCTGCTGGACGAGGCAACCAGCGCCCTGGACGCGGAAAGCGAACGCCTTGTGCAGGTTGCCGTGGAAAAGCTGGGGCAGGGGCGTACCCTTTTGGTGGTGGCGCACAGGTTGGCCACGGTCAAGAAAGCCGACAGGATTGTGGTGTTTGATGGCGGGCGGATCATTGCCCAAGGCACACATGAATCTTTGGTGGCCGAAGGCGGGCTTTATGCCCATTTAAGTGAACTTCAGTTCGTATAGTTTAGCGCCAACATGAGAATAAACAAATTAGTCGTCCGATATCTTTAATCGGCGCATACTTGCAACTATGTGGTGTATGTAGTAAAAAGTTGATGCAAGTTAGTGCGAAGCGCAAGGTCGTGCAAAGACACCAGAATCTTTGCCTCGTCGACCGCCCGATGGAAATAGCGCCCCCAAGCCTTTGACCCTTATTTCCAAGATTGCCCGCAAATTGGTGACGTTACCAATGACCAATGCTTTTGCTTTGGTCTGTGCGGCAATGATAAAAAAGCCGATCTGAAACCATATTGGTGCGGATTGGTATGACATGAACATGTCATTGATTAAGGGAAGCCAAGGGTCAATCAATCGGATCAGGCGTAATCCAAATCTTTTGGAAATGCAGGGTCGTATCCAGTGCGTTGATAAGAATTTAACGGGGACCACGATGACTGAAAACCTAAAACCTGTCGCGCCGCGGGCCGACTTTTCACAAAGAATAAAAGACGGCCTTGGCCACCTTTTATTCGCGGATGACCACCTGTTGATTCAAGAAACCATGGCAATCGCCTTGGCGCAAAAGGGTTGGACCAACACCGTATTGGCACCCGATTTTCAGACCGCCTATGCCATTGCATCGGGGTCTGATGGTTTTGATGTGATCTTGCTGGATCTTAAAATGCCCGGCATGCACGGCATGGAAGGGGTGCGGTCCATGGTCGCCCTTCAAAAGGGGCCAGTCGCCGTGATTACCGGGTCACCCTATGTCGAACTTGTGGATGAGGTTATTCACGCGGGCGGATCGGGGATTTTGACCAAGAATACGAAAATCGGGGCCATGCCAACGATCTTGTCTGAAATTGCCCAAGGGGGGTTCTTCTGCAGCTCGCAGTTGCGCGTGAGTGAGAAGAAGCCGGAATACGGCGTTTCCGCAAACCTTGCCGCTGTGGCAGAGTTGATCACGCAAGGCCTGACCGATCAGGAGATTTCCACCCGGCTTGGCAAGCCCTTGTCGACCGTTAAAATGCAGGTTCGGCGCATTTTTCAGGTTCTGGACGTCAAGAACCGCACGCAGGCGGCCAATGCCTGGTATCGCCTGAAGGGCGGCGGGCACGGGCTTCAAATCGCGAAACCAGCAGAACCCATGCAAATCGCTGCTGAATAACGCGGGTTCGCGCCGATCTGAAACACGTCCATGTCAGGGTTTCGCCTGACGTGGGCGTGCTGAGCAATGTGACGCACGAGATTTAAAAGCACTTGCTTGTCATAAAGTGAACAATTGTGCATATTAATTGTCGGTTTTTATCCCTTTTCCTGTGTCGGTTGCAATTCCGATAGCAGGCTCTACCCGACAGGGTCTTCAGGTATCCAGCCGATCCATCACGATATGCCAAAGAACATTTCAAGTCTGAAGTCATTTCGACAATAGTCTTTACCACGTTTTGGATTATTTTGTGCCAAAGTTGTCAAAGATTGGCACCTGACATGTGCTCTGGAGCGTTTTGCTTTGTGAGCCGATCAGCAGAACGCCCCAATCTGGTTCAACCGCAGGGTACGAATTTTTTCGTGACGCGCGGTTTTAAGATGGCAGCTCCACTCTGCGTAAATCCTGAATCCGCTTTTGATGTCATTTGGCCCTGCCAAATTCATCGTGAAAGTCCCATGCGCAATTCTGCGCATGTTTGTGTTTGTACGTCTGTAAAAGCGGGGAATTAATTCATGCGTAAAGAAACCTCGGGGTCGATACCCGGGCCAATACCGCCGGGCACAACCAGCGGGCCCAAACGGCTTTTGCTTGCTGATGATCATCAATTGGTTGCAGAAACGATTTCCCATTCCCTTTCACAACAGGGTTGGACAGATATCATTTTGGCCCAAGACTTTGACAGCGCCTATGACATCGCGGCCCGTTCGGATGTTTTTGATGTGATCCTGTTGGATCTTAATATGCCCGGAATGCAGGGTATGGCCAGCCTTCGGGCCATGATTGCGCTGCACAAGGGGCCGGTGGCCGTGATCACCGGCGCGCCCTATGCCGAACTGATGGACGAGGTCTTGCACGTTGGCGGCGGCGGCGTTTTGACGAAAGGCACCAAAATTGGCGCCTTGCCGATGATCTTGCAAGAAATAGCCTCGGGTGGTTTCTTTTGCAGTGCCGATTTGCTGCACAGCCCGCCAAAGCCATTTTTCGGGCTGTCGCCGTCTTTGATTCAGGTTGCCGATCTGATCGTTGAAGGGCTGACCGATCCTGAAATTGCCTTGCAGCTGGGCAAGCCTGCGACGACCATCAAGATGCAGATCCGGCGGATATTCCTTTTGCTTGATGTCAAGAACCGCACCCAAGCCGCGACAGTCTGGCACGAGGCGCGCGGCGGCCACCGATTGGGGGCTCAGACCTCGACGGGCGGAACCCCGGCGACCTGATGGCCGTTTTTCGGGCCCCTGTCGGCCAGCGGCCCGGGATGTATTCTTTCGGTTAATTTGTCGATCTGACGGAATAAATAAAAATATGCCTAAGGCGCAAAAAATCCCCAATGAACCATGCTCTGCGCCTTTCGAACCCTTGGTGTTCGGAAGGCTATAGCGGATTGTTAAGACATAATTACGGTTAACACGGCGTTCCCGCGCCAGCGCCAGAAAACACTGCGGCACCGGACACATTCGATGCGGCCAATGAGATAAAAAAAGTTGAGGCGATGATCATGAAGGCATCTTCCAGTCATTTCGGACCTTTAGCTTGGGCACATGCGGCCATGGCGCAGGTTTTTGGGCTGATCGCAGGGGCGCAATCCTTGCGGGCTGTCACCGCGCCGCGCCCCTTGGTGCAGAACGACTCGGTTAACAGATTGTTCCGTGAACTTGCCGAGCGCGAACGTCTTGAGGCGGGATGGGCCGTGGCCGAGGCGGCCTACTTGACCTTTGCCCTCGTGGCGGCAGGCCCGGATGCCCGCCCTTCGCCGCTTGCCGTTGCGGTGAAAGCGGCCGGCGTGCCGATGAGCGGGACACAAGATTTGACCCGGGCCTTGGAAGATCAGGTCTGGTCGGCGCGGGACGACAGTCTGCTGATCGTCGATATTGACAGTTTTGGCGGCCCCACAAAGGTTGTCGGCCCGCTGATGGCGTTTCGCAGGGCGAACCCGGCGGTTGCTGTTATCTTGATCTCGGAAGAGTTCAGCGCGAATGATCTTGGCACCCACCGTCTGGCGATTTGCGATGCCAGCGTGATGCGCAGTGCCAGCAGCTCTTATGCGGGGCTTGCCTTGCGCGCCGCGCGGCAGAACAATGACCAATGGCGTGCGGCTTTTCTATCTGACGCTGCGTAGAACCTCTGATTTTCGCTTCCCACATCGGGCATTTTTCGTGCCATATTGACCAAAAGGCCAGTCAAAGGCCTGAACACAGGTCACGGGGAGGTGGCGATGGGGAGTTTTCAGTCATTGGCGGATGTCCGCGCGATGGAGGCAGAAATGCCCTTTGCCGCGCGCGATCTGCCCAAATCCATTCACGGCTTTCTGGCGCGCACGCGGGCCGCGCACGGCACGCGCCCCGCGATCACCTATCAGCTTTTGTCAGACCCCCAGTCCAAATCAGAAACCTTGACGTGGAACGCCCTGTTTGCGCGGGTCACGCAAGCGGCGAACCTGTTTCGCAAGCTGGGCATCGGCGAGACGGATGTTGTCGCCTATGTGCTGCCCAACACGATGGAGACGGCGGTCACCCTTCTGGGCGGGGCCGTGGCCGGGATCGTGAACCCCATCAACCCCCTTTTGGAACCCGAACAGATCAGCGCGATTCTGCGCGAGACCGGGGCCAAGGTGGTCGTCACCCTAAAGGCCTTTCCCAAAACCGACCTGCCGCAAAAGGTGGCCGAGGCCGTGCGCCATGCCCCGTCGGTGAAAACCGTGATCGAGGTGGATCTGGTGCGGTCTTTGGGCGGCCTTAAACGCTTTATCGCGCCGTTGCTGCGCCCCAAAAATCCTGCGGTGCATTCGGCCAATGTGCTGGATTTCGCCCGTGAGTGCGACCGGATGCCCGCCGATGCCCTGACCTTTGCCGACAGCCAGAGCGACCGGGTGGCGGCCTATTTTCACACGGGCGGGACCACCGGCATGCCGAAAGTCGCCCAGCACCGGGTATCGGGAATGATCTACAACGGCTGGCTGGGGGCCAAGCTGATGTTTCGCGAAACCGATGTGATCTTGTGCCCTTTGCCGCTGTTCCACGTTTTTGCGGCCTATCCGGTTTTGATGTCGGTCATCGCATCGGGGGCGCATGTGCATTTTCCAACCCCCGCCGGTTATCGCGGGGAAGGGGTGTTCGACAACCTTTGGAAGCTGGTGGCCCGCTGGAAGGTGACCTATCTGATCACGGTGCCCACCGCCCTGTCCGCCCTGATGCAGCGCCCGATTGATGCCGATGTCAGCACGCTGCGGGGGGCCTTTTCGGGATCTGCGCCGCTGCCGCTGGAACTTTACGCCCGGTTTGAAAAGGCCACGGGCGTTCAGATCATCGAAGGCTATGGCATGACCGAGGCGACCTGCCTTGTGTCGATCAACCCGCCGGACGGAAACAAGAAAATCGGCTCCGTCGGCTTGCCGTTTCCCTATACCGATGTTCGCATCTTGATCGCGAACGGGCAGGGGGGCTGGCGTGATTGCGCCGTGGACGAAGTTGGCGAAATTTGCCTGACCAATCCCGGCGTCTTTACCGGGCAAACCTATACCGAAGCGGACAAGAACAAGGGCCTCTTTGCCGATGACGCCTATCTGCGTACCGGCGATCTGGGGCGTCTGGACGCCGACGGATATCTGTATATCACAGGCCGCGCCAAGGATCTGATCATTCGCGGCGGGCACAATATCGATCCGGCGATCATCGAAGAGGCGCTGATGGGGCACCCCGCGATTGCCTTTGTCGGTGCGATTGGTCAACCCGATGCCCATGCGGGCGAACTGCCCTGCGCCTATGTTGAATTGGTCAAAGGCAAAACCGTCACGCCTGAGGAGCTTTTGGCTTATTCCAACGCGCATATTCACGAACGCGCGGCGCAACCCAAGTATATCGAAGTGCTGAATGAACTGCCCAAGACCGCTGTCGGAAAGGTGTTCAAGCCCGACCTGCGCAAGCGCGCAATCATCCGAACCTATGACGCTGCGTTGGGTGCGGCAAAGATCCCCGCGCGGGTGGCAGAGGTGACCGATGATAAAAAGCGGGGGCTGGTGGCCCGGCTGGAACGATCGTCGCCCGTCACGGATGCGCAAGTTCAAGCGGTGCTCGGCCAGTTTTCACAAGCCTGGGAATGGTCCAGCCCAAAATCGTAACCGCCAAACGCGGGGCAAGGATCGCGCCCGGCGCGCAATATTTTTCTTGGCGAATTGGGCAGGTTCGCGCAATCTGTGCCCATTCATTGATGTTTTTGGAGGAAATCATGTCCTTGGCGCGGTTTGGTTGGTCTGGTGTAACCGTGGCATTTTTCGCCACAATGGGGTTTGCCGAAACAAGTTCGTCGAGCCTTTACAGCTATAAGCACTGGGAAGTGGAATTTGTCACCTTTGATGACGGATCCGTCGCCTGTCTGGCCGAAGTGGACGCCACCACCGACAGCTTTACGCTTTGGGTCTATCCTGACACGTCTGTTCGGTTGCAGTTTTATTCCACCTCATGGGATTTTGGCGATACGGGCGAAACCGCAAATCTGGGCGTTCAGATCGACCGGCGCGAAGGTTGGACGCTGAACGAGGCGGAGCTTTATCTGAATTCGGTGCTGTTCACCTTGCCCGACAATGACGTTGCGGTGGATTTTCTGTTAGAAGTGGCCCAGGGAAACCGGCTTTTCTTGCGCTCTGACACGGGCGAAGATGTGATGAACTATTCGCTCTCGGGATCAAAGGCATCGATGAATGCCTTGATTGAATGTGCCAACACCATCAGTGCCGACGGCAATCCGTTCAATTGACCTTCAAAGATGGTCGGTGTCCATCCAGATGGTCACCGGCCCATCGTTATTCAGCGACACATCCATATCGGCCCCGAAGACACCATTTGCTGTCGCAATCCCTTCGGCGGCAATGCGGCTGGTAAAATAGTCATAAAGCGTGCGGCCCAGATCGGGGGATGCGGCATAGGAAAATCCGGGCCTGTTGCCCCGCAAATCCGCCGCCAAGGTAAACTGGCTGACGATCAAGGCGCTGCCGCCCCTGTCCTTGATCGACAGGTTCATCTTTCCGGCATCGTCCTTGAACACGCGCAGCTTGGCTATCTTGGCGGCCAGCTTGTCGGCCTGCACTTCGGTATCGCCCTGCATGGCGCAAATCAGAATCAAAAAGCCGGCGCCGATTTCGCCGGTCACCTGCCCGTCAACGTGAACCTGCGAGCGCGACACGCGTTGCAGCAGCGCCCTCAAAGTTCGGCGCGCCAGGGGGGGTTGGCCCCGGCGCGCGAAACGGTGATCGCCGCCGCGCGCGTGCCCAAGGTCAGCGCGGCATCCAGTTCGGCATCACTGACCGCAGCGATGCGGCTTTTGGTCAACGCCCCAGCCTCGTACAAGGCGCACAGCGCGCCTGCGTTGAATGTATCGCCCGCGCCCACGGTATCTGCCACGACAACACTTTGGGCGGCGACAAACCGGTTCTGCGTCGCGGTGATGGCGCGCGCGCCCGCGGCCCCTTCGGTGATGAACACGATCTTGGGGCCGCGCGTCAGGATCTGCTTGGCCAGCGCCACGACATCGCCCGCGCCCATCAGCCAATGCAGGTCTTCGTCAGAGAGTTTCACGATATCCGCGCGGGCGATCATCGTCTCGATCCGGGCGCGGTACGGGGTCTCTTTTCCGGCAATAAAGCCAAGGCGGATATTGGGATCGATCATCGTCACGCGCTGCGCGGCTTCGCGGGCTTGCAGCGCGGCATAGGTGCTGGCCGCCGGATCGTTGACCAGCGATATGCCCCCAAAGAACAAGGCATCCACCTGCGCGGGCAGCACGGGAAGCTGATCTTGCGTCAGCAACAGACCGGCCGTGTTTTCGTCATAAAACGCATAGGTCGCCTGACCATCCACCAGTTTCACAAAGGCCACGGTTGTGGGCCGGGCAGATCGGGCGCAAAACCCTGTATCCACGCCAGAGCTTTCCAGCGTGTCGGCCAAAATTTCGCCCAACATATCGGTCGAAATGCCCGAAAAGAAGGCGGCGGGGCCCCCAAGCCGACCCAAGGCGATGGCTGTGTTGAAGACTGCGCCGCCGGCATAGGGGGCAAAAGCCCGCTCTCCCTCGGTCGAGGTGCGCGGCAGCATGTCGATCAGTGCTTCACCACAACTCAGAATCATAAGGATCTCCCATCTCTTTGGATCACTGTACCTGATCTTCAACTGTTAGCGCAAACACCGCCGTTTAACGTGTAAAATACCTCGAAAGATTGGCCCGAACCCGGTCAAGCGGCGTTTGTCCCCCAAGGTCAGGAACAAACCGTTCGCCGGTGATCGCCTCAAAAGCTTGAATATAGACCTGCGAGGTTGCTTCGATCATCTCGGCGGGAATGGGCGGAATGGCGTCCTTGTACGGATCGCAGCGCGCCACAACCCAAGACCGGATGACATCCTTGTCAAAGCTGGGCGGACGCCCCCCCGTCGCCAAGGCCGCCTCATACCCCGAGGCGATCCAGTACCGGCTGCTGTCGGGGGTGTGGATTTCATCGGCGATCAGAATACGGCCGTCCGCATCGGTGCCGAATTCATATTTGGTATCGACCAGAATCAACCCCCGTTCGGCGGCCAAGGCTTGTCCACGGGCGAAAAGGGCCAGCGCTTTGGCCGAAACCTCATCCCACTGGGCGGCGGTCAACAGACCCTGTGCCATGATCTCTTGGGCGGTCAGGGGTTCGTCATGTCCGCCGTCAAACGCCTTCGACGTGGGGGTGATGATGGCGGAAGGCAACACCGCATTGTCCTTCAGACCCTCGGGCAGAACATGGCCATACATGGCGCGCTGCCCCGCCTTGTACTGCGTCAAGATCGAGGTTGACGTGCTCCCAGCAAGATACCCGCGCACCACGATTTCCACGGGCAGAATGGTCACGCGCTGACCGATCACCACATTGGGATCGGGATAGGCGATCACGTGATTGGCGCAGATATCGCCGGTTCGGTCGAACCACCACCGCGCGACCTGTGTCAGAACCTGACCCTTGAACGGGATCGCCGCAAGAATCCGGTCAAAGGCCGAAATCCGGTCGGAGGAGATCAAGATGCGCCGCCCCAAGGGATAGTCGGCATCTGCGGGCAGATCATAGCAATCGCGGACTTTACCGAAATAGGGGTTCGGCAATTCTGCAATCCGGGCATGGTCAAGAACGCGCATCACGGCCCCCTTTCGGTTCCTCGCGCCTATCGCGCGCAGGGGCCGCGAAGTCAACCTGAATGCGTCTTAGTTCATCCAACTGGGTGTTGGCAGGCCCAGTGTGGAAGGATCGTTCAAATAGACAGCCCCAAGAACAAGGGCCGCGACGGCAAGAACCGCAAAGCTGATCTTCCACCAGCTGTAGGGCCGCTCGCCCTGAACCTCGCCCGTCTGGCCATTGACCAAGAACTGATAGCTTTTGCCAGAGTATTTATAGGCTGCGGTCCAGACCGGAAGCAGGATGTGTTTGAACGTTTCGTCGCGCCA
>CANHLE010000075.1 GCA_947461435.1 Paracoccaceae bacterium
ATGGTTGCCTTTTCGGGATTGGCCAAAGGCTCATCCTTTACTTGGGCGGCGCCGGTCGTCATCACTGTGATATGGATAGGGCGTGGCAAATTCTCGGCCGTAATCGCCTGAGCGAGGAACATGAGGCTGTAGAACCCTTGTTCCAGATTACGATGAAAGAAGCTGGACCCCGGTCGAAAGGATTCGCCCCGCGTGACGCCCCAAAAATGCGCAATCCGTGTGGGCGCATGTCCTCGCGCTACAAGATCACGGATCACGTCGTCATAGCCTTCCCGTCCTCGCTCGGGGGCAAGGCAGTACTCCCCCTCGGCTGTCCGGGCAAAGGCATCTTCGGCGCGGACGGTGTGCACTTTATGACCCGCGCCGCGCAAACGTGCGGCAGCCGTCTTTGCCAGACCCTGATCATCCAAAAAGATCAGCCAACTTTGCTGTTCGGCATTGGCAAGATCGTCAAGGTCAAACCCTGCCGATACTGGGCGCCACTGGGTTTTCCAGCCCCAGTTTTCTATATCGTCTGTGCGCTGAGGCATTTGCGCCATTGGGGCAGCAAGGGCCTTACCCGGTTCAATGAAGTAGCGTTTCTTTTGAAAGGCGTAAGTTGGCAAGACCACCCGGTTTCGTCTGGCGCCTGCCCAAATCTGATCCCAATCAACCGCCACGCCGCAGGCCCAAGCTCGGGCAATGGTGCCAATGTGCCAAGCGTCATCTGCCATCTTTTGGTCTGGGTGGCGCAGGGCAGCAATAACTTGGCCGGTTGGCACACCATTGGCCTGTGCCAAAGAGGACATAGCGCGCCCCGGGCCCATTTCGATGTAAACGCGGTAAGGATTGGACATCAAAGTCGTCATACAAGGCTGAAAGTTCACAGTATTGCGCAGATGGTCGACCCAGTAATCAGGGTTTGTCGCCTGTGCCGCCGTCAGTTCCAGCCCTGTTCGGTTCGAGATAATCGGAAGCCGCGGCGCGGACAGCGTGATTGCACGAAGGTATTCACCAAAGGGCCGCAAGATCGGCTCCAACATCCGGCTATGGGCGGCAATATCGATGGCTATTCGGGTCGTCACAATTTCAAGGCTCGAGAGCTTGTCAGCAAGTTGGCTCAACGCAGTGTCAGGACCCGACACCACACATAGTCCGGGCGCATTGACCGACGCCAAGTCCAGATCGCCCGAAATAAACGGCCGCAGGTCGGCCTCGGCCATTGGAACGGACAGCATTCCGCCCGGCGCGATGGAGTCAAACAAGCGACCCCTCAACAAAACGAGGCCGATGCAATCTTCAAAGCTCATCACACCGGCAAGAGCCGCTGCTGTGTTTTCGCCCATCGAGTGGCCGACAAGATTGGTGGGCCGGATGCCCCAGCTTTCATAAAGCTTGGCCAGCGCAAATTCTGTGATCATGATCAAGGGAAGTTGAACCGACGGCCGTTTCAACGCCTCGTTTGCGCTGGCTTCAGCGCCTTTAGGCGGAAGCCATAAGGCCCTGATATCATAGTCTAATTGCGGCTCCAAGACCGCAAGCCCCCGATCCATCCAATCGGCAAAAACGGGTTCAGTATCATAAAGGTCGCGCGCCATTCCGGCAAATTGTGCGCCGCCCCCGGGAAACATGAACACAACTTCCGGATTTTCCCCTAGAAAATCGTGGTTGAAAACCTGCCTCGGATCAGCCCCCTCCAAAAGCGAGGCAGCCTCTGCATGACTGCCGGCCACGATAACCCGGCGCTTTTCAAACGCACGGCGTCCTTCCTTCAAGGTGTAGGCGACATCGGCCAATTCCTGATCGGTACGGCTGCGCAAATGGTCCGCCAAGCGGGCAGCCTGACCGTCAAGTGCTGTTCGTGTTCTGCCCGACAAGACGAGGGGTTGAAAAGGCCACAAGCTTGGCGCGCTTGCGGCGCGCTTGGGTGCCTCTTGCAAGACGACATGCGCATTGGTTCCGCCCACCCCCAAGGAATTCACCCCTGCGCGTAACAATGGCGCATTCCATGGGACCAATCGATCGTTCACCCGGAACGGCGACGTTTCAAAATCAATTGCTGGGTTCGGGCTGGCATATCCCAAACTTGGGGCCAGCTGGCGATGGTGCATCTGCAGCGCAACCTTGACCAGACTGGCGACACCCGCCGCAGTATCAAGATGCCCGATGTTGGTCTTTACAGAGCCGATACGGCAGGTGCCCACGGCATCTGTTGATGCGCGAAAGGCATGTGTCAGGGCCGCAACCTCGATGGGGTCGCCCAGAAAAGTGCCTGTCCCATGACATTCAACATAGGTGATACTATCCGCAGACACCCCGGCAATTGCCTGTGCCTCGGCGATACACTTGGCCTGACCGTCCACGGAAGGGGCAAGATATCCCGCTTTGGCCGCCCCGTCATTATTGACAGCCGATCCTTTCACGATTGCCCAAATATGATCTCCATCCAAAATGGCATCTTTGGCCCGGCGCAGAACAACGCAGCCAGCCCCAGACCCGAACACAGTGCCTTGCGCCCGCGCGTCAAAGGCATGGCAATGACCATCGGGTGACAAGATTTCCCCCTCGGTAAAGACATATCCGCGGCCCTGAGGTAGCTCGATCGTCACGCCGCCTGCCAAAGCCATGTCGCATTCCCCATTCAACAAGGCCTGAACGGCAAAATGCACCGCCACAAGGCTAGTGGAGCAGGCAGTCTGAAGGTTGATTGACGGGCCTTTCAAATCAAAGATGTGGCTGACACGTGTGGCCAGAAAATCCTTGTCGTTTCCTGTATGGCGCAGCAGAAACATACCGGTTTGATCGACCAGATCTGGGTTTGAACAAAGGTTGAAATAGAAATACGACCCCATTCCACATCCGGCATAAACGCCAATTGACCCTTTGAACCTTTCGGGCGGATGGCCCGCATTTTCCAAGGCTTCCCAAGCCACTTCCAGAAAATTGCGGTGCTGCGGGTCAAGAATGGCGGCTTCTTTGGGGGAAAACCCAAAGAAATCAGCGTCGAATGTATCAAATCCGTCCAGCGGGGCGGCCGCAGGAACATAGTTGGGATTGCGGATCATCGACGGAGACTCTCCGGCCGCCAAAAGTGCTTCTTCGGTGAGCATGCGGATGGATTCAACACCGCCTGCAAGGTTCGCCCAATACGCGTCTATATCGCCTGCGCCCGGAACATGGGCTGCCATTCCGACAATGGCAATATCGGTATCACTGACGGAAACATCCGTAAAATCTTTGCTCATTGCCCCAACCATTCACCCACGCCGACACAGCCAGCGATTGCAAATCATAGCGCAAATTTAAACTTTCTGACAGTCATTCCCTTGGCTTAGGTCCATAGTCAGCAATCCCGGAACAATGCCACACTTCGGCCATATTCCAGCCAGAATTGGGCGGGAAATGTGGCTAAACCCTTCACCAATATCCTGCGCCAGTGCCCCGCAGCATCTTTATCTGCGCGAATACGTACACAATGAAGTCGAATACAAACCCCAACAGCGCCAGCAGGATTCTTCGCGGGCTGCGACTTTGACCCTGTGCGAATAGCCGAACAAGGCGCTTGGTCAAGAAATGAACCGGAACATAGCCGAAGGGTGCGCGCGGAAGTTCAGCTTTCAAGACGGCCGTTAGCCAGCCGTTATCTCTTGCGGCGGTTTGTAATTCTTCTGCGCGTTCTTCTGGCGGCAAGCGGCGCAAAGCAGTGAAAATGGCAGCGTTGATGGCTGATCCAATCACAATGCGGACTTGATGGCGTATCAACGCGGGAACACTGCGTTCCGATCCGTAGACGTGACGAACCCCCGACAAGCCACCAAGCCGCGACAGGACTTCTGTCGTCGTCAAATGATCCGTAAGGACCATCGCACGCAAAAAACCGTCTTCGACTGGCAGTCCGATCGGCATTGAAAACTGCCGCGATCTGGCGGCCGGCATGGCATAGAGTTGCCCGCAAATCGATGTTTGCCAATCGTCCATTCCCCCGGCCGAAGCGGCGATCAACCTTTCAGTCAGGGTCAACTTCTCGCTTGTCAGCGAGATATCTTTGACGGGTTGGCTCGACAGGGCAAAGAGCGACGATTGCGCCGCCAGCCCTTTGGCCAGGCGCTGCAGAGTGGCCCGATCTGGCAAAACGATATCAGCGTCGGCAAAAATCAAGATGTCTGTTTCACGCGCCGATATTTCGTGCACAAAGCTGTTCCATGTCCGTGATTTACCCCCTTGGGGAAGGTCGACGACGCGCAAGGCCGGGTGATCGATGCTTCTTGCAATTTCGACGGTGGAATCTGTACACCCATTCGCCAAGACGATCAGGTGTGCCTGCGCGTCTGAAGAAAAGATATCTTGCGCCAACATGCTGCGCAGCGTGCTGGCAAGCCCGTCTGCCTCGTTATGGGAAAAGACACCTATTTCAACGCGAAGACTCATCCGATGACCACTTTCAGGCCCGGTTTTCTGGAACTTTCCTTCCCCAATTTGCCTTCCGCGCTTTTCTTTTCAACATATCCAAAAAGTGCGCCCGCCAAGAGCCAGGTAAACGGAATCTCTGTCGCATTGGGCAACATATCCAACAGATTGAGCGCCAAGATAAGCGCAAGGCCTGCGGCAAAGGACGATACCGAGGCCACATCATTTCTCAGGGCAAACAAAGCCAGTCGAACCAAAGGCAGGGCCAGCAGTCCGAAACTCGCGATATAGCCGAACCAGCCGTAAGTACCCAGTACGATGATCCAGGCTCCATCGGCGATTACCGTGGTTCTTCCTGTGATTGGGTCATGTAGAAAGCTTCGATTAAACCCGCCCCATCCGAACAGTGGTTTGTTCGCCGCATGGTCAAGAAGCAATTCTTCATTCATGATCCGGAAGTTGAGCGAGGCTGCTCTTTCCGGATTAAAGCTGCTCGCAATGTCCAAAATCAACTGCAATGGAACCATATGCGCGCCCCGCAGGATTGGATAAACGACGACGATGATCGCGATGCTTGCAGCCAAAAGAATTATGAATCTTCGGTTGACCAGCAGCAGAATCGGCACAGCAAAGACCGTAAAGGCGATGGCACCAGCCGATTTGCACAGCGCAACCATAAAGATCAAATACAGCAATATCGCCAGTTGCTTGGGCCGACTGTCGGCTGGCAGATCTCGCAAGACAACTGCCGCGGATGCCGCACACATGAAGGCAAAAAAGGCGACCCAGAGCCCGTGCGGAAGGAAGACGACCGGCCGGTATCCGCCAGCCCGGATCGTTTGAAAAAAGTCATGTTGAAAATAGCCGTAGATCCACAGGTTCAACTGAGGTGACACGGCCGCTTCTAGAAGCATGGGAGCCGAATAGGCCAGACCTGCGGCCACAAGTGCCAACGTGAGACTGCGCAGCGCTTTGTCGCCGGACAAGTAGCGCCGTGCCAGAACGAAAGGCAAAAGCGCAATCATCTGTGTTGCGACGGCTGAGGCGCTGTCATAAATCTTCATTGCGGGAATGATGTCTTGCAAAAACACCAAAGGCTCGGGGTTGGTCAGAACCGTGCCAAAAGCAGATAGAACATAAGTAAGCATCAGCATACGTTCTGGCCAGTGACCCGGATCAACGGCGATACGGTGCTTCAGCATCAGCCAGCAGCAAAAAAGGGCGGCAAGGCTTGGGATGGTGTATTTGGTGAAGTCCGGGACTAAGGGCAAATTGATCGCCAGAACAGGTGGCAAAATCAGATAGCCAGCAAGGATTGCCCAAATCAACGCACGTGCCGGATCAAGTCGCAGGTACATCTGCCGCACCACAACGGGCCAGATCAGCAACATCAACCATGCAATGGGATTTCCGCTGACCATATTGAACGTTGATCCTATGTTATCAAAAGACGCCGCTTAAATCAGACGATCCAAATAGCGGATCTTCCGCATGATCATTGCAGCCGCCCACGACATGGTAAAGGCCAAAGCCGAATTCATCAGCCAACCGAGATCTGGACCCAGAAACTTGTAGATGACCAATAAAAAGAAGGGATGCAGCAAATAAATCCCAAAAGCTTCGCGGCCCAAAAGAACGGGAATTGGCCCCGGAATGACCAAATTCCATAGGCCCCAGAATACGAACATGGAGGCCAAGCCCTGCCAAAGCCAAGGTTCGGGTGTTGTGATCAAGGCGACGACCATTGTAACCGCGGCCAAGGTCACAACCACCCAGATTTGCCGCTTCAAAGGCAATGCCAGACCAAACAAGACCCCAATCAAATACAACGGGATCGCAAAAAACCACTGTTCAACAGGCTGAACAAATCCTGCGTTTTGGTGAAGCCACAGGCCTGGAACAGCAATAGCCGCGAAACCGGCCAGAGCAAAAATCAGATGACGATCCGTCGTGACCAAACGGCCTAACGGCGCAATACACACCCCGGCAACTGCCACAAAAGGCAGGAACCATAAATGAATTGACGGGCCCGCAAAGACCGTCCAAGGCTCCGCAGGCCAAACAAATATCTGGGTGCGGTCGCTGACATCCAATTCCACCAACCAGTAAAAAGCGCACCAAAACAACCACGGGACCATCAGACGACCCCAAAGCGAGCGCATGGAGTAATGGCCGGATTTAAGAAAACTTTGTGCTGCCAAGACCGCGGTCAAGATCAAGAACAATCCCACCGACAAATGGCCCAACCAATCGTGGTGCGACGCCTGTACATGCGACACAACAACACCGAAAGCCGCAATAAACCTGGCCAGATCCAAAGAGGATCGCCTGGCAGACGAAGATAACGATATCGTGGTCATGTGCTGGAAAGCCCAAGGAAAAGTGCGAAGGCTATGCCAGCGTAAATTGTGCGACGCAATCGGTATTACAATCGTACGAAGAAACATAGTGTTGCGCGTTCCAAAGATCTTGGGGCAACGACAGTTGATCAGTTCCATGGTAGTTTGGGCCAGATGATTTCAGCCGGTGACCCTGTGAATTTCACGATTGATGACCAACGGGTGGTCGTTAACATGCCCAATCTTGCATCGCTGCTGAACGCTGTTCAGGTAAGGCTTGCAACGGGATGCGGCTTTTCTCTTGCCACGATCAATTTGGATCATCTTGTAAAACTTCGCAAATCCCCAACATTCCTGCGGGCGTATTTGGCCCAAGACTTCGTCGTGGCAGATGGCAATCCAATCGTTTGGCTGTCCCGTCTGTCCGGGCAGCCTGTTGATCTGGTCCCGGGGTCTGATCTGGTTTTGCCCCTCTGCCAAATCGCCGCCAAGATGGATTTGCCGGTCGTCTTTCTTGGCAGCACGCGCGAGGCGTTGGATGGGGCAGAAGATGCCCTTTTGCAGAGGTTTCCGAACCTGAAGATCGCCCAAAAAATTTCTCCACCGATGGGGTTTGACCCCCAAGGGCCCGATGCAGAAAACTTGATTGCGGGGCTGAAAAGCCTGGGTCCAGGGATGTGTTTTTTTGCTTTGGGTGCGCCCAAACAGGAAATATTGGCGGCGCGGGCGCGCATCATCGCGCCGCAAATGGGCTTTGCGTCAATTGGCGCGGGGCTCGATTTCCTTTCAGGACATCAAGTGCGCGCCCCAATCTGGGTACGCACTCTTGCGTTGGAATGGCTTTGGAGGGCGCTTTCCGCCCCGCGCCGGCTGATCCCTAGGTACGCAGCCTGTGCAGCAATTCTGCCATCTGAGGTTTGGGCAGCGCTGCGCCAACGTCGGACATAGGCCCCTTTCCTTTGCTCGCACATCTTGCAAAAGCGATGTTTTAAAGACCGCCTAGGCACACCTCAATCAATGCCGATGATGGGTCAGCAAGTTCGTCGATGACATCAAAATGGTGTCGTCCAGATGCAACCGTCCATTTGCAGTTCCAAGCTTCTGAAAGTGTCCGGGCCTGCCAAAGAAACGCCGGGCGCTCTTGGCCGCCCACCCAGACATGAGCGTTGCATCCGGCACGCAGCGCTTTGCGCGCCGGACTTTCCATGATCGCCTCAGATGCGTCGATTTTCAAATGCTGGTTCATTTGAGTGTGCATCAACGGTCCGAGGTCTGCCAAGGCTGAGATCGGAACGACGCGGGAAACGCGCGGGAAATCCAAATCCCCACAGCCCATCCGTGCTGCGAGATGCCCCCCCGCGGAATGGCCAGTGACCACGATCGGACCGTCCACGAGCGCGCCCGCAGCGCGGACCGATTGCGCAATCTCTTGTGTGATTTGGCCAATTCGTGCGGCCGGGGCAAGTGTATAGGATGGAATTGCAACCGCCCAGCCACGACAAATCGCCCCCAGTGCAAGATGCGACCAACCTTCGCGACCAAAGGCCAACCAATATCCGCCGTGGACGAAGACCAACAACCCACGCGGCACATCTTCGGGAAAGAAAAGATCAAATCTGTGGCGCGCGTCGGGGCCATAGGACAAATCAAGGTGCGCACGGGAACCCAGTGAAGCGCGAAACTCTGCGGCCATTCGTGCCCAATGGGGTGCAAATCCATCGGCCCCAGCGATAAAGGCCCCATTTTCATATTCCCGGCTCAGATCCATCATGACTCCAGATTTGCTCACAGTTTCAGTCCAGTCATCCCGTCGGAACTGGACTTTTTCGGTCCGCTCCGTCATTGCATCTTCAACCATGTCATAGGAGGCCGAGATGCTCGATTCCACAACAGATCTGCGTTCGCTTTTGAAGGATCCCTCACTCCTCACCGAAAAGGCCTATATTGCAGGGCAATGGGTCTCGGCCGATGATGGGAAGACCTTTGCTGTGACAAACCCGGCGCGGGGTGATGTCATTGCCCGTGTGGCAGACATGTCGCGCAAAGATGCGGCTAAGGCAATCGAAGCGGCCGATGTCGCGCGCCACGAATGGGCGGCCCGTACCGGAAAAGAGCGCGCGGCAATCATGCGCAAATGGTATGATCTTATGGTTGCCAATGCGGATGATCTTGCTGCGATCTTGACGGCTGAAATGGGCAAGCCACTTGCCGAAGCCAAAGGAGAGATCCTGTATGGCGCATCTTTTGTCGAGTGGATGGGTGAAGAAGCCAAACGTATTTATGGTGAAACGATCCCCGGCCACCAGCGCGACAAGCGCATCACCGTCCTTAAGCAACCGATCGGTGTAGCCTGCTCGATCACGCCATGGAATTTTCCCAATGCCATGATCGCCCGCAAAGTGGCGCCGGCTTTGGCGGTGGGCTGTGGATTTGTCTCGCGCCCTGCGGCAGAAACGCCTCTGTCGGCCCTTGCTATGGCCGTCCTTGCAGAGCGGGCAGGCATACCCGCAGGTGTTTTCAGTGTTGTGACGTCGTCGCGATCATCCGACATCGGCAAGGAGTTTTGCGAGAACCCACGCGTGCGTAAACTGACATTTACCGGATCGACCGAGGTCGGCCGGATCTTGTTGCAACAAGCCGCGCATAACGTCTTGAAATGCAGCATGGAACTGGGCGGCAATGCGCCTTTCATCGTGTTTGATGATGCCGATTTGGACAAAGCCGTTGAAGGGGCGATGATTTCAAAGTTCCGCAACAATGGGCAAACGTGCGTATGTGCCAACCGCCTTTACGTCCAAGCGGGCGTCTACGACGCCTTTGCTGCAAAACTGGCTGTTGCCGTCAGCAAGTTGAACGTCGGCGATGGCTTGAAGGATGGCATCACCACCGGCCCGCTTATCAACGACGGGGCTTTGGACAAGGTCGAAGAACACGTTGCTGATGTCTTGGCGGGAGGCGGCAAAGTTTTGGCAGGCGGCAAGCGCCATACCTTGGGCGGCTCTTTCTATGAGCCAACTGTTTTGACTGGCGTGACAAGTGATATGAAGGTTGCGCAGGAAGAAACCTTTGGTCCCGTTGCGCCGCTCTTCAAATTTGAGACAGAAGAAGAAGTCATCCAATTGGCGAACAACACCATTTTCGGATTGGCCAGCTATTTCTATGCGCGCGATATCGGCCGCATCACGCGGGTGCAGGAAGCCTTGGAGTATGGAATGGTGGGGGTGAACACCGGCCTGATCTCGACCGAAGTCGCCCCCTTTGGCGGCGTCAAGCAGTCTGGCCTAGGCCGCGAAGGAAGCCATCATGGTGTCGAGGACTTCTTGGAAATGAAATATATCTGCCTGTCGGTATGATTTATATAAGTAAATCAAAGACTTAACGATCAATCGAATCTGCTTATTGGAACACTCTTGGGACACCTATTGGAACAGAGCGATGTCCGATAGGTGTCATGGTTCGCGTAGAAGAGCCGGGGCGATCATGGGTCTGGTCGCACATTAGTTCAGGCTTCCGTGAGGGCTGCGGGGGAGCAAGGCACCTATCCTCTACGTAGACGGAAGCCGGGCCGAAGTCGCCTCCGGCCCGGTCCGATGGGCCCTTGTCCTACGTCGTGGAGGGATCGTTGTTCAAAGGCCCTGCACGTGGTCGGGGGAGAACCCGCCACGGACCGTTATCAACGGCACGGTATGGCGAAGCCCTGCCACGGATGTCATCCAGGATGGCTGGACATGTAGCTTTTGATCTCGGCCTCCAACTCGGCCATCTGTTCACCCCCGGCCATAAGGTCGGTGATCTCCTCCCGGGTCTTGTCCCCTTTGCGGAAATCGGCGGCCTTGGCACCCTTGATCAGCACGGCGAAGTGGTCGCCCACGGTCAGGGCATGCACGACGTTGTGGGTGATGAAGATGACCGCGATGCCCTTCTGACGGGCTTGCAGGACGATCCGCAGCACATGGGCGGCCTCCTTGACGCCAAGGGCCGCTGTGGGTTCATCCAGGATCAGCACGGATGCCCCAAAGTGAACGGCCCGGGCGATGGCAAGGGCCTGACGCTCGCCTCCGGACAGACCACCTACCAGACGATCCCCATCCGTGATGCGGGTGATGCCAAGGTCGCGGACGGCTTTGACCGCGATGTCGTTGGCGGTCTTGCGGTCAAAGGTCTTGAACGGACCCCAGCCTTTTTTCGGTTCCTCACCCACAAAGAATGATCTGCCGATGCTCATCAGGGGAAAGGTGCCGCCGAACTGGTGGACCGTGGCGATCCCGGCGTTGCTGGCATCGCGGGGGCTGGCGAAGGCCGCAGGTTTCCCCGCCAAGGTGATCGTGCCGGAGGTGGGTTTGTGGACCCCGGACAGCAGCCGGATCAGGGTCGATTTGCCCGCCCCGTTGTCACCCAGCAGGCATAGCACTTCCCCCGGATAAACCTCCAGATTGATGTCGTGCAGCACGTCGATGGGGCCGAAGCTTTTGTTGATACCCTGGAGGGTCAGAAGCGGCGTGGGCATCATTTGACCTTTCTGGACGGGGTGTAGGACAAGGCCATCCTGCGAAACGTGTTGTTCATCAGCACGGCCACCAACAGCAGCACCCCGATGATCAGGCTGGCCCAGTTGGCGTCGAACGGGGTGTAGTAGATGCCCTGATTGACGATGGCAAAGGTCAGCGTCCCCAGCACAATGCCCACCACCGACCCATAGCCACCGGTCAGCAGCACCCCACCCACGACGACCGATATGATGGCGTTGAAGATGTAGGATTGCCCGGCCGACACCTGCGCCGAGTTATAAAGGATCGCTTGGGAAAGACCGACAAAGGCCGCGCTCATGCTGGAACACATGAACAGAAAGATCGTCACGCGCTCGGTGGGGATTCCAGCGTTACGAGCCGACACCTTGTCGCCACCCATCGCCAGTATCCAGTTGCCATAAGGGGAATAGTGCAGCACGAACCCCCAGAAGATCGCGGCGGCGATCCACCACAGGATCGTGACCTGATAGATGCCACCAATGAAATGACCCAGCAGGAACTTGGCTTCCGGTCCGGCCTTGATCGACACTGACGTGGTGCCGGTGATCAGCACCGACAGGCCAAGGGTCAGCCCGGCCACTGCAAACAGCGTTCCCAGCGTCACGATGAACGAGGGGACGGCGGTCCGCACCACCAGCATTCCGTTGACCAACCCGACAAGTGCCCCCAGGCATAGGGCCGCGATTACGCCTACCGCTATCGGCAGGCCGAAGTGCCCCGATATGATGGCACAGGTCATCGACCCCGCCGGGACCATCGAGCCGATGGAAATGTCCAACTCGCCAGCGATCATCAGCAGACCGATGGGAATGGCGATGATGCCCAGCGATGCCGCGACGTTCAGCCACGAGGCCGCCCCGGTCAGTGAAGCGAAATTGCTACCCCCGAAGACCGTGAAGAACAGAAAGACTGCGGCCAGTCCCAGGAACGAACCCGTCTCAGGTCGGCGCAGAAGGCTGCCGAATGACGGCTTGGGGGATGGATCGGACATGGGGCGGTTCCTGTTGTAGTCGGCGTTGACGTGAGAAATGCCCGATCCGGCGTGGGGAGCAAACCGGATCGGGCACATCGGTATCAGGGCTTAGCGGTAGCCAGCACCCGCACCGGCGAGCGTCGCGTCGATGTTCGCACTGTCCACGATGCCAGGTCCAGTCAGAACCGGGGTGTTGGAGATGGCGAGACCATAGTTGACGTAGGCGTCGGCCATGGTGACGGCCAGGAACCCTTGCAGCCACGGCTGTTGGTCCACCGCAAACAGTTGCGTGCCCGCCTTGATGCGGTCCAGACCCGCACCATCCATGTCGAACGATGCCAGCGCGACCTTGCCGGTCAGCCCAGCCTGTTCGATCCCGGTGGCGGCGGAGTTGGCGTCAGCCGCCGAAATCGTGACGGCACCGCTGATGGTGGTGTCTTTGAGCAGGGTCGCCTTGATGGCCTCGGCCACCGCCGTCGGGTCGCCAAACGCAGATGCTGGCAACGGCAGTTGGTTAGAAACGCCGCCTTCTTTAGCGGCACCATCGGCCACGCCCTTGCAGCGATCTTCCAGGTTCTGGGCCCCGGGGACGGTGTTGACGCAGATGACGTTCTTCATGCCGTGGGTGGCGAAATAGGCCCCTGCTGCCAGACCGGCGGTATATTCCTCGTTGCCGATGTAGTTGATGGCCCCGAGTTCCTTGGCCTTGTCGGCACCGCCCGCGTTATACAGGATGACCGGAATGCCAGCAGCCTGTGCAGCCTTGATCGCCTCGTCCTGCGCATCAGGAACCCAATCCGGCACCGCGATGACCGAAGCGCCTTGGCTGATCGCGGTGCGGACCAGGTTGGCCGCATCGCCGCCAAGGTTGTCGTAGGACTGCAACATCAGATAGTTTACGGTCCCGCCATGGGCCTGAACGACCAGCGTGGCGTCGTCGATGCCCTTCTTGACCTTGGCAAAGAACGGGTCATCGGACTTGCCACCGACCACGGCCACAACCGTTCCTTCTGCCAGTGCAGCGGTGGCCCCGAATGCCATGACCGATGCCAGCAGAACGGCCTTCATCATCTTCGTCTTCATCTCAGTCTCCTCCCTGTTGCCGCCTTCCGGCGGATTCAAACGTCTGTTGAATTGCTGTCGTGATCACTTACCCGCGTTGAGACGGGCCCGTTTCTTGGCGAAGCGTGCATCCATCCGGGCCTCGCCCTCTTTGGTGCCGTCGTGCCAGGTGCCGAACCATAGGTCGAACGGGACCATCCCGTCCGAGTAGTTCACTTCGAAATACTTGTGGTGCAGGTAGTGGGCGAAGGCATGGGTGCCCATCGCCGTCTCATCCGCCGTCTCGATCTTGTCGAAACCGATATGGCCCACCACGGCCCCAGTGCCGGTGATTTGCAGGTGATAGAGCACCAGGAGCGGATGCGACGGAAACACCAGGTGGATCAGGATGTCGGACCAGTAGAGCAGATGCTCGACCGGGTGCATCGACAGTGACGACCAGGGGCTTGGGTTGATCGAGTTATGGTGGACCGAATGCACCCACTTATACAGGAACGGTGTGTGGATCAGCCGGTGGATGCAGAAGAAGTGCGCTTCGTGGAACAGCGGCAACAGCAGGCCCAGGGCGATCAAGGCATAGGGATGGTCGGCAAATGTCGCCCACGGTCCCCAGCCATGTGCCCACGCGTAAAGCATTCCTACTTCATAGGCCGTCCAGATCGGGACACCGGTCCCAAAGCTGCGGATGAAGTTATCGATGTTCTGGCTGCGGAACATGAACACGTCCGACGGTTTGTCCGCCGGGAACATGGCGTTGAACTTGAACCGGTTACCCTGTGACCGACGGATGTAGAGTCTCAGTTCCAGAAGGCCGTAGAGGATGAAAACGATGGCTGAGTTGCGCAGCCAGATGAACCCGATCCAGTGCCAGTCGAGGGTCTGCATCGTCTCCTTCGAGGGTGTCAGGTAGAACCAGATCACCAGAGCGGTGGCCATGAACAGCAGGTTCCAAGGGAAGAAATACCCGGGCAACCAGGCCAGAAACTTCAACGGCTTCGGCGGCCAGACGACGATGGGGGCGACCTCCAGCGGGGTGTTCGGAGTATAATCGCCCCGCTTGTTCCGGGTGCCAAATTTCAGATCATCCACCGTGCCGCTCCCTTTTGCATCAGCATGTGACTACCCAGCCCGGGAACCCATCGGCTCACCGGCACAAGCGTCGTCACGCCATCATTCCCGTATTCCACTTGCGAAGCCTGACCCGACCCCGGGCTTCTTGTCCCGTCTTGGTCGAGGTCGGTCGTCGCGGTCCTTCCCTGAGTCGTGGTTCTATTCGGCCTTGACAAATTGTCGCATCACAATCTTGATGGAAATCAATCAGCCGCCCGGGCAGGTCCCGCTCCGTCTTCACAACATCTTGGAATTCATCACAAAAATGAAGCGATCACGGATCACGTTGCAGGATGTCGCCGCGCGTGCGGGGGTGGGAAGTGCCACTGTGGACCGCGTGATCAATGAACGAGGTCAGGTTCGGGAGGAGATCACCCGCAAAGTCCTGGCCGCAGCACGAGAGCTTGGGCTGCGGCGGGTGCTGCCGGAAAGCCATCACAGCATGATCCGGATCAATGTGATCCTGGCCCGTCCCGAACTGCCGCTGATCAACCGGATGGGGATCGAGTTTCGCCGCCTGGGTCACCACATGGGGCAGTCCGTGGTCATCCACCGCACCGTTCTGGATGACGAAGCCCCCGCCACCATCGCCGCCGCCTTGTTGCGCAGCCCCTGCGACGCCGCCATCGTCTACGCCCAGGACCATCCCGTCATACACGAGGCCATCGCGGGAATGGACTTGGGTCGCAAGCCGGTGGTCACGATGATCTCTGACCTGCCGGGATCACGAAGGCTGGCTTATGCAGGGACTGATCATGTCAAGGCGGGCCGGTCTGCCGGGTATTTCCTTACCCGAATGACCCCACCGGGCAAGGTCATCGTGCTCTGCAATCATCTTGGCTTCCAGTCCCATGCCGAACGACTGCACGGGCTGCGGGATTTCCTGACGGAGGCAGGAAACCACCACACCGTCGCCCAGGTGGTCGAGGGAGGCGACGATGCCATCCGGTCAGAGGCACGGTTGAAGTCGGCCTTCGCGGACCATCCGGGGGCCGTGGCGATCTACAATGTCGGTGCGGGAAACCGGGGCGTGGCTGCGGCCATTCAGGCGGATATCCTGGCCCATCGTCCCACCTTCATCGGTCACGAATTGACGCAGTTCACCTGGGGCATCCTGCGCGAGGGGTTGATGACCCTGACCATAGATCAGAACCCGGAATTGCAGGCGCAGTTTGCACTCGATGTGCTGCTGAACCATTTCGGATTCGACCAGGCAACGCATGTGGAACCGCCCTATGTCTCGACCGTGCCGATTGTGCTTTACGGGCCCGAGAACCTGCCGGACACGCGGCCAGAGTGACGCTGGGGCCGACCGTCAAAGCGTCCCGGCCTGATCTGCCAGCCACCTGGCCATCGCTTGCTGCAACACGGGCGCATCCTGGGCAGAATAGGCCCTCGGGTCCGCCCCGAAGATGCCATGCAGGCTGTGGGTCGCGTCGTGTCGATGCGGGCTGAAGGGGTCCTCCTGTGCTTCTTCTGGCCGGGCGGTTGGCAGCAGCGACAGATCGACCCGCGTTGGATGATACGCGGCCAGCAGGGTCGTCTCAAATCGACCCGCATGGTCTGGTGGCAGAGGGGCAGCCGCATTGCCATTCACGCCGAGGGCAAGGGCGGTCATCGATCCACCAGCCGCGTTCCATTCCGTGGCCACGTCCCGGATCATCGCCAACTGTTCATCGGCAAAATGTCCGGTGAAGAGCACCACCTGCCGAACGCCAAGCTGCATCAGCCTCATCAGGGTAAAGCGCAGGATCGACGCGATCTCTTCTGCCCCCGGCATCATCACGGTCCAGGGATAGGCCCCGTGCCCCCCGCCAGTGCCCCACCAGAGCGGCGGATAGACCAACCCACCCACAAGGTCCGCCGCATCCAGACACAGGCCATGGGCCTGCAACCCATCCAGACCGACCGGCAGGTGATGGCTGTGATACTCGATGGTCCCAAGCGGCATCCATATGCGGGGACACCGGGCCATTTCCTCAGAAATCTGTCCAGGCCGAAGCAGTTCGAGTTGTCGGGTCATGTGGGTCCTACTGGTAGTAGTTTCGAGGCCATACGTGGGCTGCGAGGGCCGCCTTGAGGTCCTCGGGGAATGCGCCCCCGTCGCTGTAGACCAGGTTCATATCGACCTGAGCCGGGTTCGCCATGCCGGGGATCACACAGGACAATTCCGGACACGACAGGACATAGCGCATCGCAGCCTCGGCCAGGGTCGGGTAGTAGGGTGCACACAAGGCTTTCAAGGACTTCACCCGGGCCAGGGTCTCGGCGAATCGTTCCCCCCGGAACAACTGGGCAGGCACCGATCCCTGTGGGAAGGACCCGTAGGTATCCTCAGTCCAGTTGCCCACCAGCGATCCCGAATCCAGCGGCACCCGGGCAATGAAGGCTTGGTGTCCGGCACCGGCCCTGAACAACTCCCCCGCCGGGCGCTGCTCGAACAGGTTCAGGACCACCTGCTGGCTGGAGACCAAACCCAGCCGTGCCAGGTCCACACCATCCTGTGGGCGGTAGTCGCGGATGGACACGCCAATATGGTCGATCTTGCCCTCGACCCTGAGCGCATTCAGCGTTTCCAACCAATCCAATTCATAGAGGCCCGACGCCATCCAGGAGTGTAACTGGAACAGATCGATCTGCTCCACCTTCAATCGCCTCAGGGCATTGTCCACCATCTTTCGCAGATACCATGCGGGGTATCGCCCACGCATCTGCGGGCTCTCATCATCCGGGGCAGGCCATTCCACCGGCTGGGCCTTTGTGGCGATGTATATCTTTTGGCCCGTCCAGGATTTCAGGGCCCGACCGATCACCTCTTCGGAATGCCCATTGCCGTAGATGTATGCCGTATCGACCAGATTCACGCCCCGGTCCCATGCGTGATGCAACGTCCGGATCGACGCGTCATCGTCCACCGTTCCCCAGTCCCCGCCAAGCTGCCACGCACCAAACGCGATCTCGCTTACCTGCCAGCCCGTGCGGCCAAACATCCGATACTGCATGCACCCCTCCCGATCTGCGACGCAGAATAGGGATGTGACCCGCAAGTCAAAGGTCCGTCTTGATCGGTTTCAATCATTCCGGGCAGTGGCAATCGGGTTCTCATATTCGACAGTTTCTGGTTCTCAAAACCATCCAGCCCCGGTGCATCCCGGACACACAGCAAAACCTTCTCATTACTCATCTCGTAATCAAAGGAAGAACCTGGTATCTCACCGATGAGTTTTGAGAAGGGGTGATGATGAAGGTTGGGTATGCGCGAGTGTCTACGGATGAGCAGTCCGTTGAATCCCAGATCGACGCGCTCACGGCTGCGGGATGTGAGCGCGTTTTCACTGAACACGCGTCTGGTGCCAAGATGGATCGACCAGTGCTGGCCGAGCTTCTTCGGTTCCTGCGTCCCGGACAGGACACACTTGTGGTCGTTCGTCTCGACCGTCTGGCTCGCAGCCTCCGTCATCTCATCGACCTTATGGAAGACTTCGGTCGTAAAGGCATCGCGTTTTCCAGCCTCAATGAGGCTATCGATACCACGACGGCGGGTGGACGCCTGGTGTTCGGGATATTTGCTGGAATCGCCGAATTTGAGCGTGCCTTGATCCGAGAGTGTTGATTTTCACCCAGAACTGAGCCGGTTTTTTCACTGAGAAGTGAGCCACCTCTGATTATGGATTTCAGTTCATGTTTGGGTCAAGGGCGGGTTTTTCTCCTATTTTTCTCTTGGCTGCGGCTGTTGAGCTTGCCTTGAATCGGAAG
>CANHLE010000076.1 GCA_947461435.1 Paracoccaceae bacterium
CTATCCATGTCAGTGCCCAAAGGCAGAATGTGGAACAACGCGTCAAACAGGCTGTTGCAGACCTCTTGCAAGATCCAGACAGCGCCGCCAAACCCCATCATCGGGCTTCCGGTATGGCGGCGAATGGCCGCGCCCGGAAAGGATGCCGCGATGAAACTCGGTGCGGGTCCGAACCCGCCCTTCATCTCGGCCAGATACATCTTTTCATTGATCGAGCCCATCACAACCAGCGGACGGTGCTGTTTCATCAACCCGCGAACCGCCTCGTTGTTGGTCTTCTTGCCCGGCACGCGTGCCACCGCAAAGGCGCAGGGCAATCCCAGATCGCTTTCCAGATAGTTCCGGATCCCGCGGGCATAGGTTTCATTGGCCACGATGGCAAAAGACGCCGTGGCAAAGAAATCCTGTGTGACAGACCGCCACAAATCCCAAACCGGCTTCAGTGTCGAATGCTTTTCGCGCTCGATAAAGGGTTCGGGGTCAAGGCCCAGCATCTCGCCCAGCTTGCGCAGGAACTTTGTCGTGCTGTCGATCCCGATCGGCGCTTGCAGATAGGGCTTGCCCAGAACTTCCGCCAGACCGCGCCCGAATTCGCGGTACATGACCACATTGGCATCTGCATTCACCAGATTGCGCATCTCTGCCACATGGGCGCCCAAGGGCAAGACCATGTTCACCTCAGCGCCGATCCCCTCCACCATCCGGCGGATTTCGTGCAGATCGCTGGCCATGTTGAACACGCCATACATCGGCCCAAGAATATTCACGCGCGGCTTTGCCCCGTCCACCTTCTTGGCTTCGGGCGGCATCCGGCCCTTGGTCATGCCAAATTCGGTGAAGATCCAGGTCATCGCCCGGTCCGCCGCTTCCCATTGATCTTCGTCAATCGTGCGCGGCAAAAAGCGTTGGATGTTGGTGCCCATCGGGGTCACGCCGCCGCCAATCATCTCGGCGATCGAACCGGTAACCACCACCGCCGGCAGCGCCGGATCCAGCGTTTTCCAAGCCCGCCGCATCGCCCCTTCGGTGCCATCGCGGCCCAATTCTTCTTCGCCAAGACCCGTCACCACAATCGGCAATTCATGCGGCGGCAAGGCATCGGTGTAATGCAGCACGGATGTCACGGGCAGATTCTCACAGCCGACGGGGCCGTCAATCACCACCTGCAATCCCTTGACTGCGCAGAAGGCATAAACCGCCCCCCAATATCCGCCCGCCCGGTCGTGATCTTGCACCAGCATCAGATCATCTCCTCGGCCTTGGCGGCTTTCGCGGCCTTGTCGAGCTTCTTTTGATGAATGGCGCGGAAGTCGGGCCGCAGGTTTGGTGCGCCTTCCCAGATACCGGCGGTATCGCCCGTGCCCACGCCTTCAAAAAAGGCCTTCATGTCTTCCATGCGCGCTCGGCCGGCCATGGCGGCATTGACCACTTGGCCAAGGCTGCCGGCCCCTGCTGGCCCCATCAAAGGCCGCGCCGAAATCAGGTTGGTGAAATACAACGACGGGATCGCCTTTTCCTTGGCCTTTTGCACCAACGGCGTTGTGCCGATGGCCAGATCCGGTTTGATCGCTTCCATCGCGCTCAGATCGTCTTCCAGGCTTGCACGGAATTTCACCGTCACACCCTTGTCCTGCAACCACTCCAGATCCGGGGCGGACCACGGGGTTTTCGGGCAGGCCGTGCCCACATACGGAACGTTGGCACCGCTTTCGATCAGCAACCGCGCAACAAGCAATTCAGACCCTTCATAGCCCGACAGCGTGATCGTGCCCTTGATCGGGGCCCCCATCAGCGCGCCCTTGATCGCCGGACCAAAGGCATTTTGCGCGGCAGCCACTTGGCCGGGATTGACGTTATAGGCATCGCCAATCGCGGCAAGCCAGGCCATCGTGCCGTCATGCCCCACCGGGGCCGACCCCACAACCTTGCGGCCCGCGGTCTGAAACTCGCGCACGGCGGCCGTATAGAACGGGTGAATCGCCGCCACGACATCGCAGTCCAAGGCCGCATAAAGTTCGCGCCATTCGCGGCACGGCACCACAGGACCCGCAGCCAACCCCAACGGGCCCAAAAGCGCACCAATCATCATCGGATCGGCCGGGAACATCTCGCCCAGAAGGGCCACTTGCGGGCGGTCAGACCGGGCGCTGGCCGGGGCGGCCACCGGGCCAGCTTCAATCTCGGCACGGGCATATTTCAGCATCGCCCCCGCCAGAACGTCCTTGGCCTCGGCATGGGTCGGAATGCCAAAGCCCGGCACATCAATCCCCACAATCCGCACGCCGTTGATCTCGCTTGGCAGCAGCTTCAGCGGCACCCCCGAAGCTGTGGGCACACACAGGTTCGTCACCACAATCGCATCATATCTGTCCGCATCTGCCAGTTCGTGCACCGCATCGCGGATGTCCTCGAACAGCTTTCCCGTCACCAGCGATTCCGAATTGAAAGGCACATAGCCGACAGACCGGCGCGCCCCGTAAAAATGGCTGACAAAGGTCAGGCCATAAACGCAGCAGGCCGATCCACTCAGCACCGTGGCGACGCGGCGCATCCGCAAACCCACCCGCAAAGACCCGAAGGCGGGGCACATGCTTTGGGGTTTGTCATGCGGACCTTGCGGATAGTCAGCCTTGTACTGATCCAGCAATTCCGAATTTCCGGCGGCCCGCGCGGCCGCCTCCATGGTCGCAGCGCCGGCATGACAGCCCATTCCATCCACAGGCTCAGCGCCGCCTTGGATTTCGGGCAAATCCACCGACATCACAGGCGTCAGCGGGGCCTCGTGGGCCTTATCATAGCCGATCTCGCTCATTTGCTGCCCTTCCGGGTCGCAATGCGCTGCAGCGCGGCTTCCAGTTTTGCAAGGGCATCCAGATCAAACATTGTCGTAGACCACTTCCAAGGATTTCTTCAAAACGGCGTTCTTGCCACGCATGTCTTCGTCGCTGGCCGGGGTCAGCACGAAATCTGCACCCGTGGCTTCGGCCGAAAACAGGCCCAGCAATCCGTCTTGCGTCAAAGGCGCGGGCCGTACCGGCGGGGCAATGGCCACAGCATCGGCCAGGCTGGCAAACAGCGGTCCCCATTGGCTTTCATAGCTGCCAACGATCTGATAATTGGCCGATTTCTTCCGCAGATCATCGTCTTGCGGAATGGCCGCCAACACCGGAATCTTAACCGATTCCGCAAAGGCCGCCGCTTCACCCGTGCCGTCATCCTTGTTGATGACCAGACCCGCAATACCCACGTTGCCGCCCAGCTTGCGGAAATATTCCACCGCCGAGCACACGTTGTTGGCCACATACAGGCTTTGCAAATCGTTTGACGCAACCAAGATCACCTTTTGCGCCATGTCGCGGGCGATCGGCAAACCGAACCCGCCGCACACCACGTCGCCCAGAAAGTCCAGCAGGACATAGTCAAAGTCCCAATCGTGGAACCCCAGCTTTTCCAAAAGCTCGAACCCGTGGATGATCCCACGGCCACCGCAGCCGCGTCCCACTTCCGGCCCGCCCAGCTCCATCGCGAAAACACCGCCCCGCTTGAAGCAGACATCGCCAATCTTCACCTCTTCCCCGGCCAGTTTTTTCTTGGTCGAGGTTTCGATGATCGTCGGGCAGGCCTTGCCGCCAAACAAAAGGCTGGTCGTATCCGATTTCGGATCGCAGCCGATCAGAAGCACGCGCTTGCCCATCTCTGCCATCATGTGGCTCAGGTTGGCCAGCGTGAACGATTTTCCGATGCCGCCCTTGCCATAGATCGCGATGATCTGGGTTTTCTTGGTCGGCTCGCCCTGCGGAATTTCCAACGTTGGCTCTTCATGGGCCTCGTCGCGCAGCCGTGTGTCAAAATCTTTGAGGTTCGGGATATCAAGAGTCATGCGTGGCCCCTCCAGTCGAGGATCATTTTAAGGCAGTCAGAATCTGTGAATGCGGTCTCATAGGCCCCCGGCGCTGCGCTTGCAGGGCGGGTATGGGTGATCAGTCCGTCCAGCGACAGCGCGCCACTTTCCATCAGGGCGCGGGTCGAAATCATGTCAGCCGCGTTCCATTCGGCCGCGATGCGCAGCCGGGCTTCTTTCATGAACGCGGGTGGAAAATTGAACGATATGGGCGCGGTATAGAACCCGGCCAGCACAACCTCGCCGCCTTTTGCGATCCGCCCGATCAGGGTGTTCAGCAGGTCCGGCGCACCGGATGCATCGCAAATCACCTTGTAATCGCGGCGCGAATCGCTGTCGGGATGCATCACGTCATATCCGGTGGCGCCGCCCTGACGGGCCGGGTTCGTCTCCCAGACCATCGGTGCGGGTCCGCCTGCGGCAATCGTCAACCGCGCCATCAACCGGCCCAGAACGCCGTGCCCGACAATCAGATCTGGCAAGGTGGCATGGGGGCCGACAATCGCATGTTGCGCTGTTGCCGCCAGCGCCAACAAGGCCCCTTGCGCCCCAAATCCGGCATCCACCTTTGTCACCCGTGCACCGGGCGTCACCAAGGTGCGCGCCGCGCCGCCGAACAGGCCGCGCATCGGCCCTGCGTCGGTGGGCGCAAAACAATTTGCCCCGGGAACAAAGACAGTGTCCCCCGCCTTCAACCCCGATTGCGCACCGGCCTCGACAACTTCGCCCGCAGCCTCATAGCCGGGAATCAAGGGATATCCCATTCCCGGAAAGGGCGGCATCGTGCCTGTCCAAAACAGCTTTTCGGTTCCCGTCGAGATCCCCGAATAGGCGATTTTCACCACCACATCCGCAGGCCCGGGGGCTGTCAGCGTCACTTGGCCAACAGCAAGGTCTTTTGGACCGGACAGGATCACAGCATCGGTATTCAACGGGCCCTCCCCAGGCTCTGGATACGGTTCCGGTGCAAGACACCCTTCCGCATTTCCTCTTGGTGTCATTTTAAGCTTACAACTAAACCTGTCAACTAAAATGGACAGTCTGTTCGGATTCTCTTTAGGCTTTCTTGCGAACCGCCGTCACGACAGAGGTCACGAAAGGCCGGTAACCCCAACGAATCCTGATATCTTCAAAGCCGCAGGCCTTCAAAAGCGCTGCAATCTCTGCACCTGATCGGGTGCGGCCGGTCTGCATGGCCAAAGTGTAAAGAGAAAAGTACACATCGGTCGTCCGATCCGGATGATCCCCGCCCGACATCGGTTCCGAGATGATCAGACGGCCCCCGGGGGGCAGGGCGGCGTGAACCGCCGACAAAAGCCGCGCCACGGTCGAATCATTGTGATCGTACAGCACCCGCACAAGGCTGATGGCATCCGCCCCGCGCGGCAGAACATCGTCGCGAAAACTGCCCGGATGGATCGTCACGCGCCCGCTTAATCCCGCCTCGCCCAGACGCGCCTTTGCGCCCGCAACCACAACGGGAAGATCGAACAAGTCCAACCGAATGTCCTTGTGGGCCTGCCCGATGGCCGCAAGGAACGCGCCGGTTCCTCCGCCCACATCCATCAGCCGCGTGATCCCGCGAAAATCCACCAGACCCAAGGTATCTTCGGCCACCAAGGCCTGACTTTCCGCCATCAGGTTCGAATAGGTGGCGCTCACCTCGGGGTCACCCTCACCGCCAAAAACATAGGGCCAAAACTTCGCCAATTCTGTCTGCTCGGCGCCGCGCAGAAAAGCCACGGGATCGGCCAGATCGGCATAAAAGGCGCGGTGGTGGCGGATCATCGCCTCCAGCCCCGGCACGCCCAACAAGGATGCCCCGCGCAGCGCCAGATCGAATCGCCCATCGCGGCCCCGGCGCAACAGGCCCAGCGCCGCCCCCGCCTGAAGCAGGATCTGCATCCGCGCCTCTGGCACCTGACAGCGCGCGCCCAATTCCGCCGCGCTTTGCGCACCGCCGCTCAGCTGATGCAGCACGCGCAGTTCCACCAGCGCCATCAGCGCCTGCGAGTTCACAAAGCCCGCAACCAGATCAAACAGCGCCGATCCTTCGGCCCGCGCGATCCGCCGCAATCCCGGTACTTTGGCGGCAAATTTCTGAAACCCCCGAGAGCTTGCCAAACGCAAGATCATCGCCCTCAGTCCAAACCCCAAAGGCGCAGCAGGATGTGGCGCGTCAACCATGGTTACCGCCGCGCGTTGGCCTGGCTGAAGGCGGGCGCAACAGGTGTCAACTGCTCGGCATAGCGGCGCACCATCTCGGCCAACATCGCCTCGCCCTTGCATTTGGGGATCGAGGCGATCGCCCCCCCCAGAATGTCCTTCAACCGCCGAATGGCGCCTTGAACACCCAGTTCGGCCACGGCATTGGGCCGCGAATGAATCATATCCTGCCCGGCGGGCTTGCCCAGCGTGGCCGCATCATACAGCGCGTCGCGCAAATCATCGGCCACCTGAAACGCCTCGCCAATCCGCGCGCCCAATTCTTCCCACGGTTCGGCCTCATGTCCGGCTGCAATGGCACCCATCTGCGTGGCCGCAATGAACAGGGCCCCGGTCTTGGCCCGATGATAGGCTGACAGGTTCACCTGCGCCTCTGATTCCCATCCTTGCCCGGCGCAAATGCCATCGGGCATCCCGGTGCGCCGCGACAAGACCCGAATAAGGTTCAGCGCCCGCAGGGGCGTTGATCCGGCCGCTTCGGCCAGAACGTCAAAGGCCAGAACAATCAGGCTGTCCCCTGTCAAAACCGCAAGCGGTTCCGAAAAGGCCTTGTGGACCGTCGGTTTTCCCCGACGCGTGTCGGCATCGTCAAAGCAGGGCAGATCGTCATGGACCAGACTGGCGCAATGGATCAACTCCAGCGCCACCGCGGCCGCATCCGACAACGCGGGCCATTCCTCATCACAAGCCATCGCCACGCTCAGCAGGATCGTCGGACGAATTCGCGCGCCGCCCGGCGTCACGGCATAATGCAACGCCCGCGCCAGTTTGGCCGGGGCTTGCCCATCCGCGCCCCCTTGCGCCCGTGCGATCACGGCTGCGGTTACGGCATCCAAACGGGCAGTTATCGACATGTCGTTCTCCGTCTCCCTGCCCCTGAACCCGGTATCTCTGCCGGGCTCTCTGGGCCATGTGTCAATTTAATCTGACACTACATTGTAAATCATACTGGACAGATTTCCACCACGAGTCAACAATCCCGCACATGAACAAATCGAGTCTTCGCAAAACAATTGTCATCGGGGCGGGCATGGGCGGCCTCAGCGCGGCCATTCGTCTGGCCGCCGCCGGGCAATCCGTCACCTTGGTCGAGGCTCAGCCCACACCGGGCGGCAAAATGCGCACCTTGCCCGGCACCCCCGGCCGCCCGGCAGATGCCGGCCCAACGGTTTTGACCCTGCGCCATGTCTTCGACGATCTGTTCGCCTGCGCAGGCGCGCGGCTGGAGGATCATCTGACCTTGATCCCGCAACCTTTGTTGGCGCGGCACTTTTGGCCCGATGGCAGCCAGCTTGATCTTCATACAGATATCGCCGCCTCAACCGAGGCCGTTGCCGCCTTCGCTGGCCCCAAGGCCGCCGACGAATTTCGCCGTTTCAATACCCTGTCCGCGCAGGCCTATGCCGCCTTCGATGCCCCGATGATGCAGTCGGCCCGCCCCCGCGCGGTCGGCGCGGCGCTGGGGGCGCTGACCCACCCCGCGGCCTGGCCTGTCTTGCTGCCCGGCCGCAGCCTTGCCCGCCAGATGGTCAGCTCTTTTTCAGATCCGCGCCTGCGCCAATTGTTTGGCCGCTATGCCACCTATGTGGGCGGTGTGCCCGATCGCTCCCCGGCTGTCCTGTCGCTGATTTGGCACGCCGAGGCGCGCGGCGTCTGGGCCGTTCAAGGCGGCATGGCCGAACTGGCCCGCGCGCTGGCGGCCTTGGCCGTCCGTTTGGGCGTGCAGATCATCTATGGCCAATCGGTGCAACAGATCACCCGCCAAAATGGCCACGTCGGAGAGGTCGTCTTGTCTAACGGCCGGGCCCTCAAGGGCGATGCGGTGGTTTTCAACGGCGATCCGGCCGCCCTTTTGGCTGGGCTGCTGGGCCCCGGCCCGCAGCAATCCCTTCCCGCCGCCGCCGCCCATCCGCGCAGCCTGTCGGCCTGGGTCTGGGCCTTTGCCGCCACCCTTGGCCCCGGCGCACCCGACCTTGCGCATCACAATGTCTTCTTCACTGCCGACCCTTCCACCGAATTCGGCCCCCTTCTGCGCGGCCAAATGCCTGATGCGGCCAGCCTTTATGTCTGCGCCCAGGATCGCGGCATGGCCCACCCGCCGACCGGGGCCGAACGGTTTGAAATCATCTTGAACGCCCCGCCGAAAACCACCCTTTTTGCAAAAGAGATCGACCAATGCCGCGCCAAAACCTTCCCCCCGTTGGACCGCTTTGGGCTCCACTTTTCCCCGCCGCCGCCGGACAGCGCCCTGACAACGCCCAGCGGGTTCTCAACACTGTTTCCGGGGTCGCAGGGGGCGATCTACGGCCGCAGCCCGCACGGAACCTGGGCGAGTTTTCAGCGCCCCACAGCCCGAACAGCCTTGAAGGGTCTGTATCTGGCGGGCGGGGGGGCCCATCCGGGCGCGGGGGTGCCGATGGCGGCCTTATCCGGCAAACACGCGGCCGAGGCGATCTTGACCGACCAGACTTCGGCGTCCACGTCGCTGCGGACGGCTATGCGTGGTGGTATGTCGATGGTGTCTCGGCTGACGGGACGCGTGCCGTCTCGGTAATCGGCTTTATCGGTTCGGTCTTCTCGCCGTGGTATGCGTGGTCTGGTCGGCGCTCTCCGCAGAACCACTGCTGCATCAACGTGGTCACCTATGGCCCCGGCGGCCGCTTTACCATGACAGACCGCGGCACGGCGGCCCTGCGCCAATCGCGTAACGCGCTTCAGGTTGGCCCCAGCCGCATGTCGTGGCAAAATGGCACCCTTGTCATCGATGTCAACGAAATCTCCTCCCTTCCCCTCGTCTCGCGCGTGAAAGGACAGATCCGTCTCACCCCGGCCGCTGTCACCTCGGTCGAAGCAACGTTAACGCCCTCCGGCTCTCACATCTGGCGGCCTTTCGCCCCCTCCGCCACGATCGAGGTGGACCTGACGCAGGGCCACCGCTGGTCTGGCCATGGCTATTTTGACGCAAACTTTGGCACCGCCGCCCTCGAGGCTGATTTCAAACGGTGGACCTGGGGCCGCTATCCGCGCGCCCATGGCGGCACCACCTGTTTTTATGATGGCATTCGGGCCGATGGTTCCCGGTTGGAACTGGGCATCGACATCTCGGCCACCGGCGCGGTGAACGAAATCACACCGCCGCCCCTGACAGCGCTGACGCGCACCCTGTGGGCCCTGCGCCGCGACACCCGCTGCGATCCCGGCGCCACCCCGCGCCAGACCATGGCGATGCTTGATGCGCCGTTCTACAGCCGATCCGTGGTGCAAACCCAACTGCAAGGCGAGGTGGTCAAAGGCGTGCACGAGGCGCTGGATCTGACCCGCTTCCGCTCGCCGATTGTCAAAGGCATGCTGGCCGTCCGCGTGCCGCGCCGCGTCCGCTGGCCTTAACCCGGGATCCCGGGGTTCAGCTTGATCGCGCTGCGGTTCAGCGCGCTCGCGACCGTGACCCAGATCAGATAGGGCACGAAAAGCATCCCCGCCACCCAATCAACCCCAAAGAACGTCCATGTCGTGGCCGCAACCGACAGCCACAGCAGACCCATGACAACCATGGCCCGGCGCATCAGGTGCAATCCAAAAAAGATCGGCGTCCACAGCGTGTTCAGCGCGATCTGAACCGCCCAAAACGCCATGCCCTGCGCATTGCCCGGCAGCACCGCAACCCGTGCGGCGGCCAGCGACATCAGAATATACAATGTCGTCCAAGCCAGCGGAAAGATCCAACGCGGCGGAAACCAGGATGGTTTCTTCAACGCCTCATACCAGTCTCCGGGCTTGAACATCGCCCCCGTGGTCGCCGCGGCCCCGCAGGCCGCCAGAAACGTCAAAAACAAAAACCAATCCATCAAAAGCCCTCCAAGGGTGATGATGGGTACCTATGTCAAACCCCGGCCCGATCCAACCCCTGTCCCAAAGGTTTGCGCGCCCGATCCCGGGCTTCCAACTGGGCAAAGACCGCAAACAGCGCATCCGATCGGCTATATGCCGCTTTTTTGCGCGCGGCCGCCTCAACCAGAAAGGCCACCTCGGGCTGCGGCGCGGCATGCAGCACGGCCGATCCCGGCATCACGGTGCTGATCCCGGCCCGCACCAACGACAATCCAAGCCAACCCAGCTTTTGCCGCCCCGTCGTCCGCGCGCGGTGCGTGATGCTGTCATGGCCCAGCCGCGTTAACGACTGGCCGATCCCGGCATAAACATGCCGGGCGGCGAAAATCCCCGGACGGCAGGCCAAAGGCAGGGCCGGAACACCGGCTTCAGATTTCACATAAAACGCATCGGCATGGTCCAGCAAACGCGACGCAAGGCCCTTGACCCAAGGCGCGGGGCGCGGATCGGCCAAAAAGGCTGCCGGATCAATCCCTGCCTCGTCCAGCCAATCGCGCGGCAAATACAGCCGTCCGGCCCGGGCATCTTCTCCCAGATCGCGGGCAATATTGGTCAACTGCATCGCCAGCCCCAAATCACAAGCCCGCGCCAGGGCATCGGCGTCGCGCACCCGCATCAAGACACACATCATGGCCCCCACGGCCGAGGCGACGCGTGCACAATACGAATACAGATCGCTCACCGTGTCATAGGTGCGGCCCGTCGCATCCCAGGCCAAGCCTTCCAAAAGCGCCTCTGGCAGAGCCCGAGGCATCTCGAAATCGCTGACCACGGCGGCAAAGGCCCGATCCGCCGGGGCATTTCGGGGCCGCCCGGCATAAACCAGATCCAGCCGGTCACGCAGCCCCAAAACCGCCGGGGCCTTGTCATCGCTGTCATCCACCGCGTCATCGGCCAACCGGCAAAACGCATACAGCGCCAGCGCCGGGTCGCGCACCCGCGCCGGAAGCAGCTTTGACGCGGCATGAAAGCTTAAGCTGCCCGTGCGGATCGCCTCGCGGCAATAATCCATATCCTGCTGTGCTATCATTCCGCTGCCATCCGCATCTGTTGCCCTTTTGGGGCATCCGGCACCAAGGTGCCCAAAACCTCTGCACTTGCCACCACGCCGGGCAACCCCGCGCCCGGATGGGTGCCCGCCCCTACCAGATACAGGCCCTTCGCCTCTTCCGAGACGTTGTGCGGCCGAAACCACGCCGATTGCAAAATGCGCGGCTCGATTGAAAAACCGCTGCCATAAGGCGACAGATAGCGGGTTTCAAAACTATTGGGCGTGAACACCAATTCTTCGGTCAAATGCGCGCCCAGCCCCGGCAAAAGACGCTCTTCCAGCATCTTTTGCATCTTCTGGCGATAAGGTTCGGCTTCGCTGGCCCAATCGGTGGTTCCAATGCCCAAGTTGGGCACGGGCGACAGCGCATAGAACGTGTCATCTCCCGCCGGTGCGGCAGACGGATCAGTGACCGTGGGGCGATGCACATAAAGGCTCATGTCATCGGCCAGTTTTCCGCGCAGGAAGATATCCTTGATATGCTCTTTGTACCGAGGTCCGACGACGATCGTATGGTGCCCCACGTCCGGCCATTTCAGCCGCGTCCCCTTGGTTCCGAAATACCAAACGAACAGCCCCATCGACCAGCGCCGCGACGCAAGTTTCTTGGGTGTCCAGCGCGTCTTGGGCTGGTGGCGCAGCAACCGGTCATAGGTATGCCCCGCATCTGCGTTCGATACCACCACATCGGCCGAAATCACTTCACCATCGGTCAGCCGCACGCCTTTGGCCCGGCCCTGTTCGATCAAGATCTCGTCCACCTCGGCGTTCAAACGCAGGCTACCGCCCTGACTGCGGATCACCCCGGCCATGGCCAAGGCGATGGCAGCCACCCCGCCCATGGCATAGTGAACCCCGAACTCCTTTTCCAGATGGCTGACCAGAATATACATCGACGTCACGTGAAACGGATCGCCGCCAATGAACAGCGGATGGAACGACAAGGCAAAGCGCAGGCGTTCATCCTTAACCCGGCTGGCCGCATGGCCATAAACCGATTTGTCGGCTCGCAGCCAGGCAAAGGTGGGCAAAACCTTGATCAGATCGGCCAAGCGGTGCATCGAGCGGCGGCCCAAATCTTCAAAGCCGAACCAATACCGCGCCTCGCTGTCCTTCAGGAAACGATCGTATCCCTTCAAATCCCCCGGCGACAGCCGCGCCACTTCGGCGCGCATGGCCTCGGTGGATTGTCGGGCCGTGAAATGGCTGCCGTCTTGCCAGCGAATTTCGTAAAACGGGTCCAGCGCCCGCAGGTCGACATCTTGGTCAAAATCGCGGCCACAGGCGGCCCACAATTCGCGCAGCCCCTGCGGCACCGTCACGATGGTCGGCCCCAGATCAAACCGGTATCCGCCTTGGCTGATCGAACTGCCCCGCCCACCCGGCACGTCCAGCCGATCGATCACGGTCACGCGGTACCCCTTGGCCCCCAGCCGCATCGCCGACGCAAGGCCGCCAAGCCCGGCCCCGATCACAATGGCATCTGCCCCCGATGTCGGGGGCGCTAAGGCGGAAGTCGAGGCGCGATCTGTCATCATGCGATCACGATATACTGTCTAGTTAGATTTACAATACTGTCGTTTTAGGCCGCTTTGCGCCCCATTTTCCTTTTCCTTTTTTGCAAATACTGTCAGACTGCTGTTACACTTCGTGATGAAAGACCCGATGCAAACCGTTTCTCTTTCCCTGTTTCGCTTTGCCTCCTGGCCCGCGCGGCTGTGGGTCTTGGGGCAAATGGGGGCGGCGCGCCTGTCGTTCATGCGGATGCCAGAGGTGGGGTTTTACAAACTCTGCGGCACGGGTACGGGCCACGGCTTTACCCCAAAACCCAATACGGCGGTTTGGGCCATTCTGGCGACCTGGCCAGATGCCGAAACGGCGCGGGCGCGAATCACATCGGCCCCGGTCTATCGGCGCTGGCGCAACCACGCCGCCGAAAGCTGGACCATCCTGCTGGAGCCGACATCGTCCCGTGGCCAATGGTCCGGACAGCAGCCCTTTACGCCAACCGACAGCGCCAACACAGGCCCCGTCGTGGCCCTGACGCGCGCCAGCATGCGCCTGTCTACGTTCCTGCGCTTTTGGCGCCGTGTGCCCGACATCTCGGCCGTTATCGGCTCCGATCCCAATGTGATTTTCAAGATTGGGATTGGCGAGGTTCCCCTTTTGCATCAGGTCACCTTTTCCATTTGGCCCGACACGGCCGCGATGGCAAATTTCGCGCGCGGCAATGGCCCGCACGGGCGCGCGATTCAGGCCGTGCGCGCCGAAAACTGGTTTTCCGAAGAACTCTATGCCCGCTTTCGTATTCTGGACGACTGGGGCACTTGGGGCGGCCGCCGCCCTCTCGATCCAAAGGACATATCCGCGATGAGCCACCCATGAGCCAACCCTTTCCCTTCTCTGCCATTGTCGGCCAAGAGGCCATGAAACAGGCCATGGTCCTGACCGCGATCGACCCCGGCATTGGCGGGGTTCTGGTTTTTGGCGATCGTGGAACGGGCAAGTCCACCGCGGTGCGGGCCCTTGCCGCCCTGTTGCCTGAAATCACCGCCGTCGAAGGCTGCCCGGTGAATTCCGCCCGAATCGAAGATGTGCCTGTCTGGGCGCCTCCGGTCAGCGGCAAGCTGGTCAAACGTCCGACCCCGGTGATCGACCTGCCGCTGGGGGCCACCGAAGACCGCGTTGTCGGCGCCCTTGATATCGAACGCGCGCTGACGCGCGGCGAAAAAGCCTTCGAGGCGGGCCTTCTGGCCCGGGCCAACCGCGGATACCTGTACATCGACGAAGTGAACCTTTTGGAAGATCACATCGTCGATCTTCTGCTTGACGTGGCCCAATCGGGCGAAAATGTTGTCGAACGCGAAGGCCTGTCGATCCGCCACCCCGCGCGCTTTGTTCTTGTCGGTTCGGGCAACCCCGAAGAAGGCGAACTTCGCCCGCAGCTGCTGGATCGTTTCGGTCTCTCGGTCGAAGTGTCCTCGCCGCGCGACGTGGAAACCCGGGTCGAGGTGATGCGCCGCCGCGACGCCTACGAACATGACAACGATGCCTTCATGAAGAAATGGCGCGCCAAAGATTCCTCTTTGCGCAAATCCATTCTGGCTGCCCGCGCGGCCCTGCCCGCGCTGAAAACCCCCGGTGTGGTTCTGCATGATTGCGCAGCACTGTGCATCGCCTTGGGGTCTGACGGTCTGCGCGGAGAGTTGACCCTGTTACGGGCGGCACGGGCACAGGCCGCCTTTGAAGGGGCCCAGACCGTCACCCGGGTGCATTTGAAAACCGTGGCCACCTCGGCCCTGTCGCACCGCCTGCGGCGTGATCCTTTGGACGAAGCTGGTTCCGGGTCGCGCGTCGCGCGGATTTTGGCCGAAATCCTGCCATGACAGACCCGTTGACCCCTTGGGAGCGGGCAGAAACGGCCCTTGCCGTTCTTGCCACCGATCCGTCGGGGATCAAGGGGCTTTGGCTGCGGGCCCGGGCGTCGTCCATTCGCGACCGGGTCACGCAGGCCCTGCCGCCGCACCGCCGCATCCATCCGGGAATCGACGATACCTCGCTGTTTGGCGGGGTGGATCTGGCCGCCACCTTGTCGGCGGGGCACCTGATCCGCAGCGCCGGTCTTTTGGCACAGCCCAGTCCGCTGCTTTTGGCCATGGCCGAACGCTGCCCCCCGGGGCTGTCGGCGCGTCTCGCGCGGTGGCTGGATGATGCGGGCCCCTGCCTTATTGCCTTGGACGAGGGTGCCGAACCAGAAGAAACCCTGCCCTCGGCCCTGACCGATCGGTTGGGTCTGTTCTTGGATCTGACCGATATTCCCTATTCTCACTCCGTCTCTATTCAGCTGAATCCTGCTGAAATCACGGCCGCACAGGCCCGCCTTGCCACAACAAAACTGCCAAAAAAGGCGCTGGAGTCCATCACCACCGTCGCTGCCGCGATGGGCATCGCCTCGCTTCGCGCGCCGCTTTTGACCCTTGCCGCGGCCCGCGCCTTGGCCGCGTGGCGGGCGGAAGAGACCGCGTCGGATGACACGCTGCGCCATGCCGCCGAACTGACGCTGGCGCATCGCGGGGATCTGCCAGAAACGGCCGAACAGGACGCGCCCCAAGAAGCGCCCCCACCGCCCGATCCTGCCGAAACAGACTCGGAACAGCCCCAATCGCAAGATGAACGCATCCCCGATGACATTCTGCTTGAGGCGATCCGTGCCGCCCTGCCCGCCGATCTTTTGGCCCGCCTGAACGCCGGACGCGCCGCGAAATCGGCCAAAGGGTCTGGCACAGGGGCCGCGCGAAAGGGCAACCACCGGGGCCGGCCCTTGCCCTCTCGTCCGGGCACCCCGGGGTCGGGCAAACGAATCGACCTTGTGGCCACCCTGCGCAGCGCCGCCCCTTGGCAGCCCCTGCGCCGACGCACGCCCGATGCGACCCGCCTTGAAATCCGCCAATCCGATCTGCGGCTGAAACGCTATGTGGAAACCTCTGACAGGGTCCTGATCTTTGCCGTCGATGCCTCTGGGTCGTCGGCCTTGTCGCGTCTGGCCGAAGCGAAGGGCGCGATCGAACTGCTTTTGGCCGCCGCCTATGCCCGGCGCGATCATGTGGCCCTGATCGCCTTTCGCGGACAACAGGCCGAGTTGCTGTTGCCGCCGACCCGATCGCTTGTTCAAACCAAACGGCGCCTTGCCGGGCTGCCCGGGGGGGGCGGCACGCCTTTGGCTTCGGGGTTGAAAATGGCCTTTGAACTGGCGGGCCAAACGCAGTCACGCGGAATGACCCCGACCATCGCGCTTTTGACCGACGGGCGCGGCAATATCGCGCTGGACGGCACCCCAAACCGCGAGATGGCCGAGGCCGACGCGCTGCGTCTTGCCCGCGCGTTTCGAAACCTTGGCATTCCCGGCCTTGTCATCGATATCGCCAATCGGCCGCAGCCCGGGCTGCGGCTTTTGGCTGCCGCGATGGATGCGCCCTATCTGCCCCTGCCCCGTGCCGATGCCCAGCGCCTGTCTGGCGTGCTGCAAGCGGCCTTGGGGGATTAGATGCGGCCGCCTGTGATTCCCGCTGACTGGCCGTTTCGCGACCACTCGCAGCATGTTCGATCGGCGCCGCATCTGTGGCATGTCCAGATTATGGGCAGCGGTCCGGATCTGCTGTTGATTCACGGCGCGGGCGGGGCCAGCCATTCCTGGCGCCGCCTTGTGCCGCATCTGACATCGCAGTTCAGGGTTATTCTGGTCGATCTTCCAGGTCAGGGCTTTACCGTTTTGGGCAACCGCGGTCGCTGTGGGCTGGATGCGATGGCCAGCGATCTTTTGGCGCTGGCCCAGTCCCAGAACTGGCATCCGGTTGCGATTATCGGCCATTCCGCCGGGGCGGCGATCGCGTTGCGGATGGCCGAACTGACGCCGCTTCGGGGGGTGGTTGGTATCAACGCGGCTTTGGGCGAATTCGACGGGCTGGCGGGCTGGCTGTACCCGGCCATGGCAAAAATTCTGGCCGCCACGCCCTTTTTGGCGCAGCTGTTCAGCCGGGCCTTTGCCAGCCCGGCGCAGGCGGACAAGCTGATCGCCTCGACCGGATCGACGTTGGAACCGGCGGGTATGGCGCAGTATCTGACCTTGCTGCGAAAATCAGACCACGTCGATGCCACCCTTGCCATGATGGCGCAGTGGCGGCTTGCCGCGCTTTTGTCGCGCTTGCCGGGCCAGACCGCGCCCTGCCTTTTGATCACGTCCGATCTGGACCGCGCGGTTCCGCCCGTGATTTCGCATCAGGCCGCAGCGCAGATGAACGGGGCCGAAGTGGTGGACATCCCCGGCTTTGGGCATCTGGTTCACGAAGAATCCGGAGAGATCGTTGCCACCCCGATTCTGGAATTTCTGGCGCGAATCGGGGCGGTTTCGTGATGTTTTCAGCCAAAAAATCCCGGCCCGGCCCGGCCCAAAAGATCATCGGCCAAGCTTTGACCCAAAGCGGGGCCATCGGCGGCGGCACCGCGAATCTCGCCGCTGAGAACACGGCTGCCATCTGGGCGCAAGATTTCGCCGCGCAGCCAAAGATCCGCCCCTTCCAGCACGGCAAGCCCCGCGATTGGTGTTTCGCAGGACCCATCCAGCCGGGCCAAAAAGCCGCGTTCGGCGGCCAACTGTTGGCCCGTCGGCCCGTGGTGGATGGCCGCAAGCATCGCCTCGGCGCGCGGATCGGCGATGCGCCGCTCCACTCCGATTGCGCCTTGGGCGACGGCGGGCAACATCTCGGTCACCTCGATCGCGCCTTGCGCCATATGCGCCATGCCCAGACGGTTCAGACCGGCCATCGCAAGGAAGGTGGCCTGCGCCACGCCGTCTTGCAGCTTTTTCATTCGGGTTTGGACATTGCCCCGGAATTCGACAAGGTTCAGATCGGGCCGACGGTGCGCCAATTGCGCCCGTCTGCGCAGGCTGCTGGACCCGACGGTTGCGCCCTGAGGCAGATCCATCAGGCGACCCACATGGGGCGAGACGAAGCCGTCGCGCACATCTTCGCGCGGAAGGTAGCAATTCAGGATCAGGCCCTCTGGCTGGACGGTGGGCATATCCTTCATGGAGTGAACCGCGATGTCGATGGTCCCTTCAAGCAGGGCCTCTTCGATCTCACGCGTGAAAAGACCCTTGCCGCCAATCTCTTTCAGCGCCTTGTCGAGAATCTGATCGCCCATGACCTTGATCACAACGATTTCAAAGCACGCGTCCGGCAGGGCGAAGGCAAGGCCAAGGCATCGGCGCACTTCATGCGCTTGCCACAGGGCGAGGGGCGATCCGCGGGTGCCGATCTTGAAGGGTTGGGCGGGGTTTGGCATCGAATATGTCATGTCCTAGGCATAGCTGTGTCTCAACACGCTGACAACGGGGCACGAATAGGCATTGACACCGCAAGTGCAAAACGCCTCCTTGCGACGATAACACGGAGAACCTTATGACGAAGCTTCTGATGCGCGCGCTGGCGGGAGAAACATTGGCGGTGCCGCCGATCTGGATGATGCGGCAGGCGGGGCGCTATTTGCCCGAATACCGCGCGACGCGGGCACAGGC
>CANHLE010000077.1 GCA_947461435.1 Paracoccaceae bacterium
AGGGCCGACACCGTCATGGCCTTGGGAAAATCGGCAGGATCCTGCGGGCGGCGGCGCAACAGGCGCAGCGCGCCCGCATAATCGGCGCAGGTGCGCAGCGCGGCCATTTTCAAATCACCGTCGGCCTTGTTGACCAAGATCAGATCGGCCATTTCCATGATGCCCCGCTTGACGCCTTGCAATTCGTCCCCGCCCGCCGGGGCCAGCAGCAAGATGAACAAATCGGACAGTTCGGCCACGACGGTTTCAGACTGACCGACACCCACGGTTTCGATCAGGACCAGATCAAACCCGGCCGCCTCGCACAGGGCCACCGCTTCGCGCGTGCGGCGGGCCACGCCGCCCATTTGCGCCTGCGACGGCGAGGGGCGAATAAAGGCCAAGGGATCGCGGCTTAAACGCTCCATCCGGGTCTTGTCGCCCAGGATCGAGCCGCCAGAGCGTGCCGAAGACGGATCGACGGCCAGAACAGCGACCTTTTTGCCAAGGCCGGTCAGCATCAGGCCAAAGGATTCGATGAAGGTGGATTTTCCAACGCCCGGCGTGCCCGACAGCCCGATGCGCAGGGCTTGGCGCTGCGGGCTGAGCGCGCCCAAAAGCGCCAGGGCCTGCGCCCGGTGGTCGGCGCGGGCGCTTTCCACCAGTGTGATCGCGCGCGCCAACGCCCGGCGGTCGCCCGAAGCGATGCGGTCAGCGGTGGCGGCGATATCAAGCGCGTCTTTCATGGGCCCTTTGTGGCAAGTCTTGCGTGTCAAGGAAAGGGGTCTAGTCCGCCAGATGGATCAGGGTCTTGCCAAAGTTCTTGCCCCCCAGCATGCCCAGAAAGGCCGGGATCATCTGATCCAGACCGTGGCTGACATCCTCGCGGTAGCGGATGGCCCCTGAGGCGAGCCATTGGGCCATCTGGCGGCGAAACTCGGGGGCGTCGGCGGCGAATTCCGAAACGATGAAGCCGCGCAAAACCAGACTTTTCACCAAGACCGTGCGCATCAAGACCGCGCTGAGATCGGGGCCGGGAGGCGGGACGACGTCATTGTAGGTGGCGATGGTGCCGCAGACCGGAACGCGGGCAAAGGGGTTCAGCAGGGGCAGGACCGCCTGCCAGACCGTGCCACCCACCAGTTCGAAATAGACATCGATGCCCTTGGGACAGGCGGCGGCCAGTTGGCTGGCCATGTCAGGTGCGTTGCGGTCGATGCAGGCGTCAAAGCCCAGCGCCTCGGTGACATAGGCGCATTTGTCGGGCCCGCCCGCCAAGCCGACCACGCGGGCGCCGCCCAGCTTGGCCATCTGCCCCACCAGCGCGCCCACCGCGCCCGAAGCGGCCGCCACCACCAAGGTCTCGCCCGCTTTGGGCTGGCCGATGTGTTTGAGACCGGTATAGGCCGTCAACCCCGGCATGCCCAGCACCCCCAGCGCCGTTTGCACAGGGCCGAGCGCGGGATCAAGCTGTCGCAGGTCCCCGGCCCGGCGCAGCATGTGATCGCGCCAAAAATCATGAACGACCACGATGTCACCGGGCTTGAACCCCGGATCGGCCGAATGCAGCACGCGCGCCACCGCCTCGCAGGGGAGCGGCTGACCAATCTCGACTCCCGGCGCATAGGACGCCCCGGCTGCCATCCGGCCGCGCATGTAAGGATCCAGCGACAGCCACAGACTTTGCAGCAGCACCTCGCCGGGCGCGGGGGCGGGCAACTGGGTGTCTGATACGCGAAAATCATCTGCCGTGGGCCAGCCTTTGGGGCGGGCGGCCAGCAGAATCGAGCGGGCGATGGTTTGGGTCATGGGGGCCTCCTGAGACAGGGGTTTCACGGGCTGGCGGGCATGTCCAGTCGGGACGCGGGTATTTTGGGGGGTGTCCGTGCCCTCTGGTCAAACAGCGCGCGGGTTGGCATGACAGCGTCATGATCACCTTGCCCATCCACGAGGCCCTGCCCGCCCTGCGCGCCGCCATCGCCGCGCGCGGCATGGCGGTTTTGCAGGCCCCGCCCGGCGCGGGAAAGACCACTGTGGTGCCGTTGGATCTGCTGGACAGCGGACTGATCAGGGGGCGCATCGTGATGCTGGAGCCGCGCCGATTGGCCGCGCGGGCGGCGGCCGAGCGGATGGCCGACACCTTGAATCAGGCGGTGGGGGCCACGGTCGGGTACCGCATCCGGGGAGAGGCAAAAGTATCCGCGGCCACGCGCATTGAAGTGGTGACCGAAGGGATCCTGACGCGGATGATCCAAGCGGATCCCGAATTGCCCGGGATCGGCTGCCTGATCTTTGACGAATTTCACGAACGCAGCTTGAATGCCGATCTGGGATTGGCGCTGGCGCTGGAACTGCGCGCGGCCCTGCGGCCCGATCTTGCGCTGATCGTCATGTCGGCCACCCTTGACGCCGCGCCAGTGGCCGCCTTGATGGGCGATGCGCCGCTGATCACCTCGGCCGGGCGGGCGTTTGAGGTGCAAACCCGCTGGTTGCCGCGCCCCCTGGACAGCACGGTTCGGTTTGATGCGGCGCTTGCGGCGCTGGTGGAGCAGGCCGCGCTAGAGACCGCAGACGGCGGGATCTTGGTCTTTTTGCCGGGCGAAGGCGAAATCAGACGGGCCGAGCGGGCGCTGGCCGGCCGGCTGGGCGCGGGGTTTTCCCTGCGACCGCTGTTTGGCGCGATGGATTTTGCCGCCCAGCGCGCGGCGCTTGCCCCTGCGCCGGGGCGCAAGGTTGTGCTGGCCACATCGATCGCGGAAACCTCTTTGACGCTGCCCGATGTGCGCGTGGTGGTGGATAGCGGCCGGGCACGGCGGGCGCGGTTCGATCCCAATTCGGGCATGTCGCGGCTGGTGACGGAGCGGGTTACCCGCGCCGAGGCCGAACAGCGCCGTGGCCGGGCCGGGCGGGTTGCGGAAGGGGTCTGTTACCGGCTGTGGTCCAAGGGCGAAGAGGGCAGCCTTGCGGCCTTTGCCCCGGCCGAAATCGAAGCGGCGGATCTGACCGGGCTGGCGCTGGAACTTGCGCTGTGGGGATCGGCGGATTTGCCCTTTCTCACCGCGCCGCCGCCCGGACAGATGGCCGAGGCGCAGGCCCTTCTGGGCCGGTTGGGCGCGCTGTCGGGCGGGCGGATCACCGAGCATGGCCGACGATTGGCCGCCCTGCCCCTGCATCCACGATTGGCCCATATGCTGGCGCTGGCCGGGCCTGGCGCGGCGACGCTGGCGGCCCTGATGGCCGAACGCGATCCGCTGCGCGGAGCGCCGCCGGATCTGACATTGCGGCTGCAGGCCATCGCCGATCCGGGCAAGTTTGCCGCCGCCCATCCCTATGAGGTGTCGCGCCCGGCGGTTGATCGCATTCGCGCCGAGGCCAAGCGTCTGGAACGCGCGGTGGCCAAAGAGGGTGTCTTGGGCGCGCTGTCGCCCGCGCAGATGGCGGCGCTGGCCTATCCGGACCGGATTGGTCTGCGCCGCAAGGGGGATGCGCCGCGTTGGCTTTTGTCGGGGGGCAAAGGCGCCGTGATGGAGCCGGGGCACACCCTGTCCGGCGCGCGGATGATCGTGGCGGTGGATCTGGACGGCGACCGACAAGAGGCGGGTGTGCGGCTGGCTTTTGGCATCCCCGAGGCCGAGGTGCGGGCGGTGTATGGCGGCCAGATGCACTGGGCCGATGCGTGCGAGTGGTCGCGGCGCGAGGGGCGGGTGCTGGCGCGGCGGCAAGAGCGTTTCGGGGCGCTGGTGCTGGACGACCGACCCTGGCCCGAGGCCCCGGCCGAGGCCGTCGCGCGGGCGGCGCTGGAGGGGCTGCGGCAGGTGGGATTGACCTTTAGCCCCGCAGCGCGGCGTCTGCGGGCGCGGATCGAATTGGCGCGGGGCGGCGGAACCACCTGGCCGGATTGCACCAACGCCGGGCTGCTGGCGAGCGCCGAAGACTGGCTGTTGCCGTTTTTGTCAAAGGTGCGCACCGAGGCCGATCTGAAGGCGTTGGATCTGACCGAGCCGCTGAAAGGGCGGCTGGATTGGGGACAGTCGGCGGACCTGGACCGGCTGGTTCCCAGCCATTTCGTCACACCTTTGGGCCGGGCGGTACCGATTGATTATGACGGGGATATTCCGGGAATCGAACTTCGCCTGCAAGAGATGTTTGGTGTGACGGTGCACCCCGTGGTGGGGCAAAACCGGCTGCCGCTGCGCGTCAGCCTTCTAAGTCCGGCCCACAAGACCATTCAGGTGACCATGGACATTCCGGGGTTTTGGCGGACGTCTTATGCTGATGTACGCAAAGACATGCGCGGGCAATATCCGCGCCACCCCTGGCCCGAGGATCCGACCGAGGCCGAACCCACCTTGCGGGCCAAACCGCGCGGGACTTGACGGCCCCCTGTGCGCGGGGGTTACTGCAGGCAAACGTCGGGGGACGGGATGCTGAAATTCGCACGCGCTGAAATGGGCCGGATCCGCAACACCTTTGTGTGGTCCTTTGAAGGGTGGATCGCCGCTTGGGCGGACCAAAAGAGTTTGCGGCAATGGACTTTGGTCAATGCCCTGTCCATCGCGCTGGCGCTGTACGTCGATCTGACCGCCGCAGAGCGGGCCTTGATCGTGGCGCTGGGTCTGCTCATTTTGGCGGCGGAGCTGGCCAATACGGCGATTGAAGAGACGGTGAATTACATTTCAACCGACAGGCACCCCTTGGCCAAGAAGGCCAAGGATTGCGGATCGGCGCTGGTGGCTGTCACGGCGCTGGCGGGCGGGATCGCTTGGGTGATCGTGCTGATCGGGTGATCAGCGGTCACAGCGCCTTGTGGCTGCCGTCGCAGAACGGGGGGTTCTTGGTTTGCTTGCAGCCGCACAGAAAGGCCGTTTTGGTGACATCTGCGGTGAACTTGACCGGCGAGAAGGAGGTGGTTTTATGGCTGCCATCGCAAAAGGGCTGCGATTTTGACTGGCCGCAGGAACACCAGAAATAGCTTTTCCCTTCTTCCACGGGCATGGCGAAGGGGGTTTTTGCGGCGATGTGGGGGGTGTCTGACATGGGGGTCTCCTTCATGATCGCGGGCAGAGTAGGCCTTTGCCGGCAAAGGGCAAGGCATCATCGGGGGCGGGCGCTGTCAGACAGACGGCGCAAAGGCGGTTTCAAAAAAGGCGGCCGAGCGGCGCAGATAATCGGCCACATTCGTGCGCCGAAAGACGCCGTGGCCTTCATCGGGGTACAAGACCGCCTGATGCGCAATACCGGCGGCGGCCAATTCGCGCAGGGCACAATGGGTGTTTTCGGGGCCGACGTTGCTGTCGGCCAGCCCGTGCACGATCATCAGCGCGCCCTTGATCTGGTGAATGAACCGCCCCGGTGAGGCATTGTCATACTTGTGCGGCACCTCTTGGGGCGTGCCGCCCATCATCTCGATGCTATAGGCGCGGCCATGGGGCATTTCGGTTTCGTAAAAGTCGATGTCCAGCTTGTACATGCCGCACATGGGGATTGCGGCGTTGACCAGATCGGCGTGGCGCGTGATGCCCGTCCAGGACGAAAACCCGCCATAGGAATTGCCCGCCATGCCGATCTTGCCGGGGGCGGCGTGGCCTTGGGCGATGCAGGCTTCGATTCCGCTGCGAATGTCGGTCTGCTCGCGCCCGCCCCACCCATCCACTTTCACCGCCTCGCGCAGCGCAAAGCCAAACCCGGTCGATCCGCGATAGTTCGGATCCAGCACGGTGAACCCTGATTGGACCCAATGGGCGATCTTGGGGTTGACCCAATCTTCGGAATGCCATGTCGGGCCGCCATGAATATAGGCGATAAGCCCCTTGGACGGGCCTTTTGGGCGATAAAGCCAGCCTTGCAGCGGCGTGCCGTCGGCGGCGGTCCAGCGAAAATCTTGCGGGGCCTGATATTGGCGGGCGGGCTGCGGCGGGGCCGTGAACAGGGGGGTGCAGGTGCCGTCGGCCGCCACGGCGACGATCTGATGCGGGGCGTCGGCGTCATAGGCCTCGGCCAACCAGCCGCCCTTGGGCAGGGCGCAATGGGGCAACAAGGATCGCCGCAGGCTGCGGTTTGGCATAGGCTCGCCGCCGGGAAACAGAACGGCCAGACTGCGCGATTGGTCATGCGCGATGCAGGCAAAAGCGCCGTCACCGCCGGGGATGATAGCGTGCGCGAACAAGGCAGGTTCTGCCGCCAGCCATGTCAGGCCGGTGGTCAGGTCAAGCAGGCCCAGCGCGTCGCGGCCGTGATGGTCGCTGACCACGGCGATGCAGGTGTTGGATATCCATTCGCCCCGCGCATTGGCGTGATCGGTCAGCCGCAAAACCTCGCGCAGGGCAGAGCCATCGGCGTTCATCAGCCACAGCTGGGTCGCGCCCGCCGTGGTTTCATGCCGGTGCCACAGGATCTGGCTGCCATCGGGGGACAGTTTGGGGCCATCCTCGAACGGGGTATCAGAGCGGGCAAGGCAGGTGCGTTGGCCGGTCGCAAGATCTTGGCGCCAAATCCAGCCGCCGGCAGTGACACCGCCCGCGTCATAATCAAAATCAGCCAGAAAGATGATCGCGCTGCCGTCGGGCGTGAAGCTGCCGCCATAAAGATAGTGGCTGGCTTGCAGTGGGGTCAGCTGCGTGATCTGCCCGGTTTGCCGTGTCAGAAGCAACAGGTGGTCATGTTCATTGGCATGACGCGATTGGGCCAAAAGCACGCGCTGGCCATCGGCGGACACATCGCGAATGGACACATGATCTTGGGAAAATGTCAGGCGCTGCGCGGGCCGGCTGGCGTCGGTGGGACAGGCGTAAAGCTCGTCAACCTCGGTCAGACCGCCGCAGGTGAAGTAGGCCCAAGTGCCATCGGACGAGGCTTGGACAGAGGTGAAGCTGGGCAAGGCAGCCCAAGCAGCGGCAAGATCGGTCATGGGGGGGTGTCCACAAAATGGCAGGCTGCGGTGCGCGCGGCGGGATAAGACGTCAACTCGGGCCGAACCTGCCGGCACAGATCCTGCGCCTTGGGACACCGCGATGAGAAGACGCAGCCCGCCGGCGGGCGGGCGATGGACGGCAACTCGCCCGGCAAAGACTGGCCGCGCCGCAGCCGTTCCGCCGCAACATCCGGCTGCGGCACGGCCTGTTTCAGCGCGGCGGCATAGGGGTGCAGCGGGCGGGCATAGAAGGCATCGCGCGGGGCCTGTTCGACCACGCGGCCAAGGCACATGACCATGACCTCGTGGCTGATGTGCCGCACGACGGCCAAGTTGTGCGAGATGAAGACCAGCGCAAGGCCCATTTCGGCCTGCAGATCCATCAGCAAGTTCACAACCTGCGCCTGAATGGAGACATCGAGCGCCGAAACCGGTTCATCGCAGACGATCACTGCGGGCCGTCCGATGATGGCGCGGGCAATGCCCACGCGCTGCGCCTGCCCGCCCGACAGTTCGTGCGGAAAGCGGCCGGCAAAGTCGGCCGACAAGCCGACGCGGTGCAACACCTCGGCCACGCGGGTCAGCTGATCGGCTTTGGACAAGGACGGCTCGAACGTGGCAAGAGGGCGCGACAGGATGCGGCCAAGGGTCATGCGCGGATCCAGTGCTGCGACGGGATCTTGAAAGATGATCTGCATGTCGGCGCGCCGTTGGCGCAGGGCCGCGCGCGGCAGATCGGCCGGATTTTCACCGCGCCACAGAACCTGCCCTTTGGCGGCGGGGATCAAATGCAAAAGGGCGCGGCCCAGAGTTGACTTTCCGCAGCCCGATTCCCCGACGATGCCAAGGGTTTGGCCCGCCTGAAGCGTAAAGGACACCTCGTGCACGATGGGCAGGAACAGCGGTTTGGTGAAAAGCCCGCCGGGGCTGTAATATCCCACGGTCAGGTTGCGCGCTTCAAGAACCGGGGTCATGTTTCCCCCTGAAGATGGCAGGCCAAACGCCGTTCGGGCCCAAAGGGGCGCAGGGGGGGCATCGTGTCACAGGCGGGCAGCCGCGCGCCGCAGCGCGGCGCAAAGGGGCAAGACGGCAGCATGGCCCCGCCCGAACGCGGTGTGCCGGCAATGGTTGGCAGCCGGGGGGTAAGGGCGTCGTCCATGCGCGGGGTCGTGGCCAGAAGACCGCGCGCATAGGGATGGGCGGGCGACGTCAGCATCGTCTCGGCCGGGCCGTCTTCCATGATGCGCCCCCCATACAGCACCGCAACACGGTCGCAGATGCGCGCCACAACACCAAGATCATGGGTGACAAACAAAATAGCCGTACCGGTTTCAGAGGCGATTTCTGACATCAGATCAAGCACCTGCGCCTGAATAGTCACATCCAGCGCCGTGGTGGGTTCATCTGCCAGAAGCAGTTTGGGTTTGACCAGAAGGGCCATGGCGATCATCACGCGCTGGCGCATGCCGCCGGAAAATTCATGCGGATAGCGGCGGGCGGCGCGGGCGGCATCGGGAATGCGCACCCTGTCCAGCATGCGCACCGCTTCGGCCAGGGCCTGCGCGCGCGGGACCGCCTGATGGTGGATCAGCCCTTCGGCCAGCTGATCGCCGATGCGCGTGTAGGGGTTGAGAGAGGTCATCGGATCTTGAAAGATCATCGACAGGCTGGCGCCTCGCAGGCGGTCAAGCGCCTTGGGCGGCAGGGACAGAAGATCAACCCCCTCGAACAGGGCCCGGCCGCTGGCGCGGCCATTGCCTGCCAGCAGTCCCATCAGGGAAAACAGCAGCTGACTTTTGCCAGAGCCGCTTTCGCCCACGATCCCCAAGACCTGACCCGCGGCAAGATCAAGGCTCACCCGGTCGACAACCGTTGTCTGGCCGCCCCGGTGGGCGAAATGCACCGACAGATCGCGCAGCGATAAAAGGTTAGCGTTCATTTGGGTCAAAGGCGTCTCGCAGGCCATCGGCAATGAAGTTGAGGCAGAACAGCACAAGGGCCAACAATCCGCCGGGCAGCAAAAGCAGGCGCAGATCGGTGTCCATCTGGGCGGTGCCTGATTGAATGAGATTGCCCCAACTGGCCTGCGGCTCTTTGATACCGATCCCCAGAAACGACAGAAAACTTTCGGACAAGATCACTTCGGGCACCAGCAGGCTGCCGTAGACGATCACAAGGCTGACGGTGTTGGGCACGATATGCTGGACGACGATCTGCCAGCCGGTCATGCCGCCGGCGCGCGCAGCCTCGACAAATTCGCGGCGGGCCAGCGACTGGGCCTGTGCGCGCACAATCACGGCCGGGGTCAGCCAAAGCGTAAAGACGATGGCGACAAACAGCGCCACGGTTCCCCCGCCAAACAACAGCGACAGCAAGATCACAAGAATGACATAGGGAAAGCCATACAGCACCTCGACCGTGCGCATCAGCAGGCTGTCGGTCCTGCCGCCGACAAAGCCGGACATCGCCCCGTAGAGCACGCCGATGACCCCGGCGGTCAAGGCCCCCAGAAACCCGATGGCAAGGGACACTTGCCCCCCTTCCAGCACCCGAACCAACAGATCGCGGCCATAATCATCGGTGCCAAAGGGATGGGCCGACCACAGGTTCATCGGGGCCGATATGTTGTCAAAATCTGCATCTTGCCCGGTGAAGGGAAAGGCATAGGGGCCCAAAAAACACAGCGCCACGATGGCCAGCAGCACATAGACCGACACAACCGCCAGCCGGTTGCCGGCAAAGCGCGCGGCCTGCAAGGACAAGGTGGAGCGCGGCGCGGCCAGATCAGGTGCCATGGCGCACCCTTGGGTCCAGCCAGCCGCGCACAAGGTCTGTCAAGATATTGAACACAATCAAGAACCCACCATAAACAAGCGTGATGCCCATGACCAAAGGATAGTCGCGGTTCAGCGCGGCGTCGACAAAGAACCGCCCGATTCCGGGCAGCGCAAAGACGGTTTCAATCAGGATAGACCCCGTGATCAGGGCGGCGCAGGCAGGCCCCAGATAGGCAATGACCGGCAGCAAGGCCCCGGTCATCACATGGCCCCATAGCACGCGGGTTGGGCCGATGCCTTTGGCGCGGGCGGTGCGCACGTGGTTTTCGCGCTGGCTTTCGATCAGCGAAGACCGCGTCAGCCGCGAGATATAGGCAATGTTGGGCAGGGCCAGCACAAGGACGGGCAGCACCAAGGATCGCCACCCCTCGTTCCAGCCGCCCACGGGCAGCCAGCCCAGATAGACCGAAAAATAGGCCTGCATCAGCGGCCCGATGATGAAGATGGGAATGGCGATGCCGATCACGCCGATGGTGCCCGCCGCGTAATCCGTCCAGCCGTTGCGGCGCAGCGCCCCGGCAAGGCCCAAGGCGATACCTACAAGCCCCGCTACCAAAATGGCCCAAAAGCCGATGGTCAGGGATGTGGGCAGGCCAGAGGCGATCAGATCATTCACGGAGTAGTCGCGAAACCGGGTAGAGGGCCCCAGATCGCCGCGCATCAGCCCCCAGATGTAACGGGCGAACTGGCGGACCACGGGTTCATCCAGATGAAAGGCGGCCTCGATATTGGCCTGCACTTCGGGGCTGATCTTGCGGTTGCGCGAAAATGGCCCCCCCGGTGCCAAACGCATGATGAAAAAGGTCAGACTGGCCAGTGCGGCCAAGGTCAGCAGCCCATTCCACAGGCGTTTGGCGACGAAGGGGATCATGGGTCAGTCAAGGGTCATGAACTGGCTGTTGTGATACCCCGCCACCGAGGGTTCAAAGCCTTTGACGTTTGGTTTGACCAGATGGCGATAGGGTTCGATGGCGATGGGGGCAAAGATGTAATCCTCCAGCAGGATCTTTTCTGCCGCCGCCAGCGCCAGATACCGCCCCGCCAGATCGGGGATCTGGGCGGCCACATCCATGGCGGCGTCGTATTCGGGTTTGACCCAGTCATATCCCGGCTCGGCCGAGGGGCGCATGTACGACAAAAAGGTTTCTGGACCTGCGAAATCGCCCACAAGGTTATCGGCGAAAACGCCCCAATCATCGGTGTAAAACAGGTCAAGCCAGGCCTTGCGTTCTTGGGCGTTCACCTCGGTTTGCACGCCCAGCACCTTTTTCCACATCAAGGCGATGCCGTTGGCGCGCTTTGTGTTGATCTCGGCCACGGTCGAGGCGATGGACAGCTTCAGCGGATTGTCCGGGCCAAACCCGGCTTTGGCATAAAGCTCTTGCGCCAAAGCCTCGCGTTCGGGCTGGGTCATGGCCGCTTCGGCGATCTGCGGGCCGCTGTAGGCCGGATCAAACCCACTCGCATAAGAAAAGGTCGGGATGGCCCCGCCTTTGACGATCTTGCCTTCCAGCACATCGCGGTCGATGGCAAGCGACAGGGCGCGGCGCAGGTCGATATTGTCAAAGGGCGGCAGGGACAGATTGAACGAATAGTAGATCAGATAGGTCGACGGGAAGGTCAAAAGCTGACCTGGAAGGTCGGTCATCAGGCTGTCCATCTGGGCGAGGGGCACATCATAGGTGATGTCGATCTCGCCGGCTTGATAGCGTTTCAGCTCGGTCCCGACATCTTCGGTGACGTGGTATTTCACGAAAGGAATCTTGACGTTGGCCGCATCCCAGTAAGTGGGGTTGCGCTCCAGAAGGACGTGACTTTGCGGCACCACTTCCTTGATCACATAGGCCCCATTCGATACCACAAGGGCAGGATCGATGAAGGTGGCCGTCCCGTTCGCGGCAAAGCTGGGGCCATGCAGCGGCGCCAGTTGGAACGAGCCCATCAGTTGAAGCATGTGCGGCGCGGGCGTTTCCATCTGCACGACGACCGTGCGCGCATCGGGCGCGGTCACCCCAAGGGTTGCGGTATCTGCCGTCTCGCCGTTGGCGAGGGCAGAAGCCCCGGTGATCTGGATCGTGGAGTAAAAGTAATAGCCCTTTTCCGACGCGGTTTCAGGGTTCAGCGTGCGCAGGATTCCATTCACAAAATCCTGAGCCACCAAAGCATCGCCGTTCGACCATTTGAGGCCATCGCGCAGGTGAAAGGTATAGGTCTTGCCATCTTCGGACATATCCCAGCTTTCGGCAGCCCCCGGGATCAGCGCCCCCTTGGAATCAAAGTTGACCAGCCCTTCGTAGGCATCCGCCAAGATCCAAGCGGCGGCCGCATCAAAGTTGACTTGCGGATCCAGCGAGGACCATTCCGAACCGACGCCTCGGTCCAAAGTGTCATCGGCAAAGGCCGGGGCGCCAGCGGCCAGAAGGGCCACAAGTGCCAGCCCAGACAGGATTTTCTTCAGTCCATGTGATGTCATAACCATCTCCGTGTCGTGTCAAAGGGTTAATCTGAAAGAAGATTTCCGTCGCGAACCGGGTTCGGGCCGGAAATATGGGCCAGGCTTTGGCCCCGCAGGCAGGATCGCCACAGCTCTTGGCGGAACAACAGGCCCGCGATGGGGGCGGCCACGGCCATGCGCGTGCCTTGCGCCGGGTCGGTGACATGGCAGATCACCTGCCCTTCGGCCACGCGGTCGCCGGGCGCGCAGGCCCAGGTCACGATGCCGCCTTGCGGGGCCGTCACCTCGGCCGCGCCGCGCAAAGGATAATGCGGCGGGTTATCGTGCAGGGGCTCTGCAGGGCCCGATATCACCCCCACGGCCGCCAGATACACCATCAGCCCGGCAGCATCGGCGGCGGCCTGATCGTCGGAGACATCAAATTGGCCGCGGTATTCCAAGGTTGCGGCAAAGGTCGCGGCCGGAAGGGGGGTTTGCGGGCCAAACCTTTTGGACAAATGGTGAAACGGCGCGGAATGGGCCTCGTCAAAGGCATTTCCGCCGGACACCGCAGCCAAAAGCACCAATCTTGCGCCGATGGCCTGTGCCAAAAGCCGGGCCTCGTTGGGATGCGCGGGAGAGGTGTACAGATGCACGACCGCGTGGTGATCGCAATGCAGATCCAGAACGTGATCGGCATCATGCGACCACAGCATCAGGGCGCGGCGCAGCGCGGTGCCTTCATCGGGCGTCGCCATCCCGCCCAGCGCCGCCGCAAACGCCGCCCGGGTTATCGCGACATTTTGCACCGGATCGGGGCCAAGTCGCCCGTCCAGATCATCGCCGCACAGGGCGGCCAAATCAGGATAGTCGCGGTTGAAATTCCGCATCGAATTCAGATCCTGGCGGCCCTGAGGTTTGTTTTGCACCCATTGTGCAAAGCCGATGGGATTGGCGAGGGGGACAAGCACGACCTGTCCAAGCAGTTTGCCCGCCTGCTCGGCCTGGATCAGCAAGGCGCGCAGGTGGTGCAAGATCAAGGGACCGGGCATTTCATCGGCATGCAAGCCGCCTTGCAGATACACCTTGGGCCGCGCGTCCGGCGCGCCAAAGGCCTGCGCCGTCAGCTGGTGCTGACGGCCGGGCGCATCGGGCGGCAGATCCTGCGTCAGGGTCCGCATGGGGCACATTCACACAAGGTCACGGGCAATCCTTTTGTCCCAACGGCGTTCAAAAATGGTCTGCCCGTTTTCAGTGACAGTCAATTCCGTTTGCAGCCGGAAATGGGTCGCATCGCAGGACAGGCGGCCCTTGGACTGATGGCCCACGGTGGCATCTGGTCGCGCGATGGACACGGTGTATTCGGTGGTTGTGACCGCCGACAGCGGGTCGCCCTCGGTCACCTCATGGCGCACCATGCCCGCTGACGTGACGGTGGTGGCGATGTCGTGAAATTCCACCCCATAGGTCCAGCGCGGAAAATCGACCTGATAGCGGCCCGTCAACAGATCCTGCGTCACGCGGCGCGGCGGGCCTTGGGTGGTGTGATAGGTGTGCGGGCTGTTGGCCGCCTGTTCGGGCGGATCAAAGGGGCGAAGGGCCGTGTCGCTGTCTTGCGGGGGGCGCACCGGCAGGATCAGGGCCGTCGCGCCGTGATGCAGCGTCAAGGTGGCCATTTCCGGCGAAGGATGGGCGATGGGGTAATAGGTTGTCGACAGGCCAACCCCCAGACGGTGCCCCACCGGGAAGGCATGGGCGATGTCATCGAGTTCGACAACGGTGTCATAGACCTGACCGGGGACAAGCGGCGTTGGGCTGCCATGGCTGTCGCGGTGGGTCAGGTTCAAAAGGCCCAGCGTGACGCGGGTTGCGGCCCCGTCTGGCCAGATGTCCGACAGGCGAACGGCAACCAAAGCCACCGGCTTGTCGACGGAAAACCGCAGGTGCAGGCGCGGCGCCCCCAGAATTTCGGTCTGCTCGGACAGCGGGGCAGAGCGGTAGACAAGGGATCCGCCATCATCCAGCCGCTGATCGGGGGGCCAATCGGCATCTGAGCCATAGCGACCCACCTCTCCGGCGGTCAGGCCCACCCACAGGGGCGAGCACAGGGGGACAGGGGCCTCTGGGCCGGGCGCATCGCCGCCCAAGGATCCATCCCTGTTCAGGGGATAGCGGGCGTTTATGATCCGTGGGCTGGGCCAAACCGGCTCGCCCACCCAGCGGCCTGGCCGATCAGTGTAACACGTGGCGGGGCGAACGCTGTCTTGCATCCAGACCCGCAACATCGGCTCGTCCATGATGCCGGTCGGGGCGCCCTTCATCCAATGATCGCACCAGCGCACCACCTCTTGCAGCCAGCCGATCCCCGGTTCGACCGCGACATCTTGGGGGAAACTATGCGCCCAAGGGCCAATCAGGCCGCGGGCTGGCACGGTCAACCCCGCCAGCAAACGCGGAACCGCTTCGGAATAATTGTCAGCCCAGCCAGAAACGGCATAGACGGGCACTTGAATGGCGGAAAAATCCTGACAGATCGACCCTTGCTGCCAATAGGCGTCGCGGCGCTGATGGGCGAACCAGATATGGGCCCAAGGTTCATTCACCTCAGCCCGTTTGAGCCATTCTTCGCGCCACTTGGGGCCGAATTCGGCAGGATCGGGGGGCAGATCGTTCTGGGCCAGCATGGTTGCCGACCAGTCGAAATTGTCTTTGGACAGGCAGCCGCCCACATAATGAACGTCGGTGGCATAGCGATCATCGGTAAAGCCGACAGGGATCACGGTTTTCAAGGCGGGCGGGCGGCGGGCCGCGATTTGCAAGGCATTGAAGCCGCTCCACGAGATGCCGATCATCGCGACCTGACCGTCGCACCAGTCCTGCTGCGCGATCCAAGCGATCAGATCGACGCCATCAAGCTGTTCTTGCAGGCTGTATTCATCGTGCAACAGGCCCGAGGAATTGCCCATTCCGCGGATATCCACCCGCAGACAGGCATAGCCGTGAGCGGCCAGATAGCCATGCAAACCCTGATCGCGGTGCCGCGTGCCGTCGCGGTGCCGGTACGGCAGATATTCCAAAATCGCCGGATGCCGCCCTGTCCCGGCGGGCCGCCACAGTTTGGCCGCCAGCCGTGTGCCGTCTGGCAGCGGAACCCAAAGGGTTTCGATGACCTCTGTGGCACAGGGAAAATCGGTCCGGATTTCGGGCATGGCCTCTCCTTGTTGTACAAGCATGCAACAAGGCGGGCCGATCGCGCAACAGTCTTGTTGGCGTCAAGCCCGTTTCAGACGGATCACCACATCGACACGCGCCACCTCCATCCCGGCGGGGGCGGCGGGAAGCGACGCAATCTTCAGATCATCTGCCGGGGCGTCTGTCAGCGTATGGCTGTCTTCCCAGTAAAAATGCGGGTGGTCATCCATGCGGGTGTCGAAATAGCTGCGCGCGCCGTCGACCACGATTTCGTTCATCAACCCCGCGTCGCAAAAAGCCCGCAACGTATTGTAGACCGTGGCAAGGCTGACCTTTTCGCCGGCCGCGGCTGCGGCGGCAAACAGGCCTTCTGCCGTGACATGCCGGTTCTGCCCATCGCCCACCAACAAGGCAGCCAAGGCAAGCCTTTGCCGCGTCGGGCGCAAACCGCCAGAGGACAGCCAAGAAGTGGTGCGAGGGTGAGTCAAGGGAAAGGGCCTCAAATAATTTGATCCCTTATATCAGCGAAGCGGTGCCCGTATCAAACGGAAATCCGCCCTGGTCAGGCGGGCCCCTGCCCTGCCCTTGCTTCCCCTGCCCCGCCTCTGGTACGAGGGGGGACTTAGCGAAGGGGGAGATCGGTCGCGCATGGGTAGTTTTCCGTCAAGTTTCAGCAAAGACGATCTTTTGAAATGTTCCAGAGGGGAGCTGTTTGGCCCCGGGAACGCGCAGCTTCCGGCGCCTCCGATGCTGATGATGGACCGTATCACCGATATTTCCGAAGATGGCGGATTGCATGGCAAGGGCCATGTGGTGGCCGAATTCGACATCACGCCCGACCTGTGGTTCTTTGATTGTCACTTTCCCGGCAATCCGATCATGCCCGGCTGTCTTGGCCTTGATGGCCTGTGGCAGTTGACCGGGTTCAATCTGGGCTGGCGGGGATGGCTGGGGCGCGGCTATGCGCTGGGTGTGGGCGAGGTCAAAATGACCGGTATGGTGCGCCCCGACCGCAAGATGCTGACCTACAAGGTTGATTTCACCAAAGCCTTGACCACGCGCCGTTTGACCATGGGGGTTGCCAACGGCATCGTCGAGGCGGATGGCGAGGTTATTTATCAAGTCACCGATATGAAGGTTGCCCTTTCGGCAAGCTGAATTCGTCACGAAAGGAAGTCTCCGATGCGCCGCGTCGTCATCACTGGTATCGGCATCATCTCTTCGATCGGCAACGATGCCACCGAGGTGGAAGCCAGCCTTCGCGCCGGGAAATCCGGTATCGTCTTTGCGCCGGACTATGCGGAACGTGGCTTTCGCAGCCAGGTTCACGGCATGCCGCAGATCGTGCTGGAAGACCATATCGACAAGCGCGACCTGCGCTTTATGGGGCCGGGGGCGGCCTATAACTTTTTGGCGATGAAGCAGGCGATTGCCGATTCAGGCTTGGAAGAGTCCGATGTTTCCAACGAACGGTCCGGTCTGATCATGGGATCAGGCGGGCCGTCGACATCAAACTTTTTCGCGGCCTTTGATGCGGTGATTAACAAGGGCGCGCCCAAGAAGATGGGCCCCTTCATGGTGACACGCTGCATGAGCAGCACCAATTCGGCGTGTCTGGCGACCCCGTTCAAGATCAAGGGTGTCAATTATTCCATCACCTCGGCCTGTTCCACCTCGGCCCATTGCATTGGCAACGGGGTTGAACAGATCCAGATGGGCAAGCAGGATATCGTCTTTGCGGGCGGCGGCGAGGAATTGGACTGGACGCTGTCGTGTCTGTTCGATGCCATGGGCGCGATGAGCAGCAAGTACAACGACACACCCACTACGGCGGCCCGCGCCTATGACGCGACGCGCGATGGCTTTGTCATCGCCGGCGGCGGCGGTGTTGTGGTTCTGGAAGAGCTGGGCCATGCCTTGGCCCGCGGGGCCAAGATTTACGGCGAAGTGACGGGCTACGGCGCCACCTCGGATGGGCATGACATGGTGGCCCCGTCCGGAGAGGGCGGCGAGCGGTCCATGCGGCTTGCCCTGTCCACGCTGCCCCAAGGTCGGCATATCGACTATATCAACAGCCACGGCACCTCGACCGTGGTGGGCGATGTGACCGAAATGGAAGCGGTGCGGCGCGTCTTTGGCCGCGGATCGACCCCGCCCGTATCGTCGACAAAATCGCTGACCGGGCATTCGCTGGGCGCGACCGGCGTTCATGAGGCGATTTACAGCCTGTTGATGATGAACGGCAATTTCATCACCGCTTCGGCCAATATCACAACTTTGGACCCGGCCTTGGACCCGTCTGAAATCGTCACAACGCTGCGCGAGAACGTGCAACTGGACAGTGTCTTGTCGAACTCCTTCGGCTTTGGCGGCACGAATGCCACCTTGGTCATGAGCAAATACAACGGATAAGGGACGATTATGGCAGACCTGATGAAGGGCAAACGCGGTCTTGTAATGGGGGTTGCCAACGAAAGGTCAATCGCCTGGGGGATCGCCAAAGCCTTGGCCGAGGAAGGCGCCGAGCTTGCGTTTTCCTACCAGGGCGAAGCTTTTGGCAAACGGGTGGAGCCGCTGGCCGCCTCTGTCGGGTCGACCGTTCTGGTGGATGTTGATGTGACCAATGACGACAGTCTGGATGCCTGCTTTGGCGCGCTGAAAGACCAATGGGGCACGATGGATTTCCTGATCCATGCCATCGC
>CANHLE010000078.1 GCA_947461435.1 Paracoccaceae bacterium
CCGCAAGCGGTGCTGGATGGCATCACCCCCGGCGTGCGGTATTTCGGCTGCGATCTAAACGACCTTGCGGGCACCGAAAAGGCTGTGACGGCCTTGGCAAATGAGGTCGGCGGCATCGACATTTTGATCAACAACGCAGCCTATGTGGTGAACAAGCCGCATGAAGAGTTCTCCATTGCCGAATATGAGGATGAGGTGCGGATCAATTCCTCGGCCGCCTTCGTGCTGATGCGGGTCTGCAGCAAGCATATGAAGGAAAAGAAAAGCGGCAAGATCATCAATATGACGTCGCTGACGTTGACCGGGCATTGGGATGGCTTTGTGCCCTATGTCGCGTCGAAAGGGGCGATGTACGGTTTGGTCAAATCAATGGCGCGCGAGTTGGGGCGGCATGGCATCAACGTCAACGGCATCAATCCGGGGGCCATCGTATCCGAAGCGGAATGGCGTCACTTTGGCGACAACCGCGAAAAATACCATCAGTGGATTTTGGAAAACCAAAGCCTGAAGCGCCGGATCGAACCGGTGGATATCGCCAATGCGGCGATCTTTCTGTGCTCTGAACAGGCTGCCCTGATCACAGGTCAGGACATTCACGTCGACGGCGGCTGGTAAGGCGGCCGTGCCGCCCCCGGTTCTGGCTTTTCCAGCATTGGCGGGGATGGCCTATCCCCGGCTGGAAGCGGGCGGGCTGCTGCAAGTGGTGGCAAGTCCGGAAGATCTGGCCGCCCTTCCGCCGGCGAACCGTCAGTCGGTCCGCGTGCTGATGACCAGCGCCTCACGCGGGTGTTCGGCGGCCTTGATTGACGCCTTGCCCGGTTTGGGTTTGGTCGTGTCGCAGGGTGTGGGCCTGGACAAGATTGAAACGTCAGCGCTGGCCGCCCGGGGCATCCGGCTGCGCAGCGTTGGCGAGGCCGCGACCGAGGATGTCGCGGACCTGGCGATGGCGCTGACGCAGATGCTGTGCCGGGGCCTGATGCAGGCAGATGCCTTTGCCCGCAGCGGCGCCTGGACGCAAAGCCGGTTTGATTTGGGCGACAGTCTGGTGGGCATGACGATGGGGCTTGCGGGTTTAAGCGGACGGATCGGGCAGGCGATCGCGTCACGCGCTCGCGTGTCGCGCATGCACATTGCCGCGCTGAACCGCAGGTCAAATCACGGACTGGATGCGACGACATTCGACAGTTGGGCCGATCTTGCGCGCGCCAGTGACGTGCTTGTGCTGGCTGTGCCGGGCGCTGATGAATTAACCCATGTGATTGATGCGCATGTCTTGTCCGCGCTGGGGCCAAGGGGCCGGCTGGTGAATGTGGGGCGTGGCAATCTTGTAGAGACGCAAGCGTTGATCAACGCGCTTGAGAACAAAACCATTGCAGGGGCCGCGTTGGATGTTCTGGAATTCGAACCGCACGTGCCCATGCGTCTGGCCGCGCTGCCGAATGTGATATTGACCCCGCATATCGGCGCACAAACCTGGGGTCAGCGTGCCCGGGGCGCAGAAATTGCCGAGACCGAGGTGCTGGCCTATCTTGGCCACCCCTGACAAGCTGACACCGGGTGAGAAGGGGGGCAAATGTTGGAAAAGCCAGAGATTGATCCCAGAAAGCTGTTGTATTTCGCCTGTGTCATCGAGCTCGGCAGCCTGAACCGGGCGGCCAAGGTGTTGAACCTCTCGCAGCCCGCCCTGACAACATCGATGAACCGGCTAGAGACCGAGATGGGCATGCATTTGCTCGACCGTGGCCCATCGGGTGTGACGCCAACAGCTTTGGGCGAGGTTCTGTATTGCCATGCAAGGCTGATCCGCGAAGAAGTGGCGCTTGCCAAGCGCGATCTGCTGACCGCACGGGACTTGCCGCAAAATCTGATCCGGATCGGCAGCTTGCCCAGCCTTGCTGGCAGCGTGATTCCGATGGCGATGAGCCGGTGGCGTGCCAACCATCCGGAAGGAGAGTTGCAGGTGGTCGAGAACGCGCAGTTCGATCTGTTAACAGGTCTGCTGCGGCGCGATTTCGACTTTGTGATCGGCTTCACCGAGGTTTTTCACATGCTGGACGGGTTGCGCCAGCAGGTCCTGTTCCGCGACGTCTTGCGGGTGATCGCGCGCCCCGGACATCACCTGTTACAAATCCCAGGCCTGTCTTGGCACCATCTCGTGCAATATCCGTGGATTTCTCCGACCTCGCGGCGATCGCATACCGTGCTGGATCACGTCATGAGCACTTTGAATGTCGGTCCCCCGCCACAGACCACGGTCTGCGGGTCGGTGTCCTTGCTGAAATCGCTTGTTGCGAAATCAGATCATCTGGCATTGTTGCCGGCCCATGCCGTTACCGCCGAAGTCAGCGAAGGGCGATTGGTCGCTATGCCGTTCCGTGATCGCGTGCTGCACCGCGCCATCGCGGTGTTTTTCCGGGACGGCTATCAATTGGATCAGACCCGCAAGGATCTGATTTCCTGTGTCAAAGACGCAGGTCATGACCTGTCCCAATCGGTTGCCCCCGATGGTGCCCTCAAAACTTTGGCAACGTGACAACCAGAAAAGTGCAGTCTTGCTGTGCCGTAATGTCTGCCGGGGCATCGTTGGGCATCAATTCCACTCCGGTCTTTTCGCCATAGCTCGCACCTTGCGCCGTAAAGCTTCCCGTGCTGAGAAACAGCACCTCAATCTGGCTGCGACGCCCCGTGTTCCATGTACCGCCCGCCTCAAGCTTCATCATTGAAATGCGCGTGCCGCGTTCGGTGAAAGTGCCCAGCAGCTTGGTGGAAACGCCGGGCGTGCCCGAAGGCATCCATGCATAGGCAGCGGGCTCCATCATGACGACGTCATCGTACCGGGGGGCGGCAAAGGTCAGTTTTTGGCCGGTGGCCTCTTCAAAACAGGCGGCCGATCCGTCCATGTTGTGCTTTTGGCCCGTGTCGTCGATCCATGTATAAATGCCCTCCTTGAAGGTTCCCTTCGCCTCCAGGCGGGAATTTGCGGCCTCTCGGTCTGGCGTTGACAAAAACCCTGCGCCGCTGGCGCCGCCAAACTGTATCACCATCATTTCCAGCCCCTCGGGACGGTCCTGTGGGCCGTAATGGACGCTCTCGGGGAAATAGGCGACGCTCCCCTCGCCCATCATCTTGTGCGGCGACACCGGGTATTTCCCCTTGAGCACATAGCGGATCTGATCAAAATTATGCCGGTGCCGCGGGGTGCCCCAACCGCCTGAACCCGTAAGACCAACGTTCAGCAGATAGTTGTTGGGCGAACCCTCTTGCCCGGTCAAAAGAAACTTCTGCACCAGCTTGCCGGTCCGCATGGAGCCGACTTGGCCGCTGTCTGATGTTTCTGCCGAGGAAATACGCATGATTAGCTCCTGTTGCCACGCCAATGGGGTTCAAACGCCATTAAAGGTGAAACCGCAGGTCTGGGGTAGCCTCCGATTTTCTGAGGTATAGCTTGGTGTTATCACCTTGCCACGTCTCCTCGAAGGCCCGCTTGATCCCAAGGCCCCAGACCTTCAACAGTCGCTCAGACCTGTTCGAACTGGAATTCAGATGATCCTGCCAAACCCGAACCTGATGAAACAAAAGATGCAATCGGGCGGGCTGGCCGTTGGCATGATTGTCAGGCTGATGCGCTCGGTCGAAGTGGCGGCCATCGCCAAGAGTTGCGGGTTTGATTGCCTTTATATCGACCTGGAGCATTGCAGCTTTTCCTTGGAGACGGTCAGTCAGATCAGCGTCACGGCGACAGCCTTGGGCATCACCCCGATCGTGCGCGTGCCGGGAATGGACCCCGCCACGATCAGCCGTACCTTGGAAACGGGGGCGCAGGGCATCATCATCCCGCATTTGGAAACCCGGGCGCAGGCAGAACAGGTTGTGCACGCCGCCAAGTTTCCGCCCATGGGCGGCAGGTCGCTGCTGGGTCCCAATCCGCACACCCTGTTCCGGGTGGGCCCGGCGGCCCAGACGATGCAGGCGATGAATGATGCCGTCTTGGTGGTGGCGATGATCGAATCTGTCGTGGGCGTTAAAAATGCCGATGACATCGCCTCGGTTCCGGGATTGGACATGCTGCTGATCGGCACCAACGATCTGTGCAACGCGCTTGGTGTGCCGGGACAATATGATCATCCCGGCGTGCACGAGGCCTATGTTCAGGTGGCCGCCGCTTGCGCGCGACATGGCAAACATCTGGGGGTGGGGGGGCTGAATGCCCGGCCCGACATTGCCCGGCAGATGATTGCCTTCGGCGCAAGCTATGTCTCAGCCGGAAGCGATACCGGTTTTCTGATGACTGCCGGATCGGCCGCCGCGTCGGCCTATCGCTGACCCCGAAGATCGAGAAGGAGATCGTGTGCAAGACCTCAATCACGTCAAGGCGCCGCAAGATTCAGGCGTGCCGGAATGGGCCCGCGATTTCAGCGTGCAAGGCCGTGTTGTCCTGATCACGGGTGCGGGTCAAGGCATCGGGCGCGAACTGGCACGTCAGTTCGCGGCAGCGGGGGCAATTGCCGCAGTTGCGGATGTGAACCTTGCCGCCGCTCGCAGCGTTCAAGCAGAAATCGAACAGCGGGGCGGCCGCGCCATGGCTATTCTTGCCGATGTGGCAGATCCGGAATCTGTCCAGGCCATGGTTGACGCAATTGTCGCAAAACACGGCCGGATCGATGTGCTGATCAACAACGCGGCAATCTTTGCCACTTTGGAGAAGCGCAAATTCGACCTGATCCCGCTGGAGGAATGGGATGCGGTGATGCGGGTCAACATCAACGGCCCGGTTCTGTGCGCGCGGGCGGTGGTGCCGGCGATGCGGGCGGGCAGCTGGGGCCGGATCATCAACATCGCCTCGGATGCCGTGCCCAAAGGGGTGATGAACTACATGCATTACGTCACCTCGAAATCTGCGATGATTGGCATGACCAATGCCATGGCGCGCGAATTGGGAACAGACGGGATAAACGTGAACTGCATCCGTCCCGGCGCCGTGGCCACAGAGGTGGACCGGGCCGTCAACCCGACGGTCGATTTGCGCAAAACCCAGATCGCGCAGCAATGCATAAAGCGAGGGATGGAGCCGCCAGACCTCGTGGGGCTGATGTTGTTCTTGTCGTCGCCCGCATCGTCGTTCATCACAGGCCAGACAATTGCCTGCGATGGGGGTTATACCCACAGCTCGTAAGTCGAGGGTGAAGGAGACAGGAAGCCATGAAGGTTGGTGTCGTCGGGCTGGGGTCCATGGGCTTTGGCATTGCCGTATCCTTGCTGCGCGCCGGGAATGAGGTCTGGGGAGAAGACATCAACCCTGCGGCCGTTCGGCGCCTGCAGTCACAGGGGGCTTCAAGCGGGAATCTTGCACAGGCTTTGCCGTTGCTCGACGCGTTGGTTGTTGTCGTTCTGAATGGGGCGCAGACCGAAGAGGTCTTGTTCGGTGAAGCGGGCAGCGTTGCCGCTTTGCGAAAAGGGGCCGTGGTGATCTGCTGCGTGACCGTCGCACCAGATTTTGCGCGCCAGATGGCGGCGCGGTGTGAATGGTTCGGTGTGCTTTATCTTGACGCGCCCATCTCTGGCGGATCGGTCAAGGCCGCGGCGGGCAAGTTGTCCGTAATGGCCTCTGGCGTGCCCGCCGCCTTTGCAGCGGCGCAGCCCGTATTGCAGGCAACGGCGGAAAAGGTTTTCGACCTAGGAGAGCATGCCGGCATGGGGTCGGCCATGAAGGCGGTGAATCAAATGCTTGCGGGCACCCATATCGCCGCCATGGCCGAAGCGATTACTTTTGGACTGACGCAAGGCATTTCGGCGGAAACCTTCTTGAAGGTCATTCCCGATTGTGCGGGCACCAGCTGGATGCTGGAAAATCGCGCACCGCACATCGTGGCAGGCAACTACACCCCGCATTCCGCGGTGGACATCTGGCCCAAGGATCTTGGCATCGTTTTGGATGCAGCGCAGGCGGCCGGTTTTGACGCGCCGCTGACGACAGCGGCCCTGACGCAGTTCAAGGCCGCATCAGCGATGGGTCTTGGACGCGAGGATGACGCGGCGGTGGCCAAGGTTTATGCCCGCGCCTCTGGCCTGTCCTTACCCGGTGAGGGGTGATGACCACGTTTTTTGGCGCGATTGCCGACGATTTCACTGGCGCCACGGATCTGGCGGCCCTGCTGGCAAGATCCGGTGTGCCCGTGTCGCTAAGACTGGGCGTGCCAAAGACTGCCGATGACACCGCGCAGATTGAGATCATCGCCTTGAAATGCCGAACTGCCCCAAAGGGCGAGGCGGTGGCGCAGTGCCGCGCCGCGCTGGCTTGGTTGCGGGCGGCCGGGGCGCAGCGGTTTTTCTGGAAATACTGCTCAACATTTGATTCCACCGCGCAGGGCAACATCGGCCCGGTGGCCGAAGCTTTGATGGCCGATCTGGCGACCGATCAGACCATTTATTGCCCGGCTTTCCCAGAAAATGGCCGAAGCGTCTTTATGGGCAATTTGTTTGTCGGTGAACAGCCGCTTGCCGAAAGCCCGATGAAGGACCATCCGCTGACCCCGATGCGGGATTCCAATCTGCTGCGCCTTTTGGCCCCTCAGGTTACGGGGCCCGTCGGGCTTGCGAACCGGTTGACGCTCGCCAAAGGGGCCTTGAATGCCCGGTTGGCAGAGTTGGCAGCGCAAGGGGTGGCGCATGTGGTGGTCGATGCGGTCTGTAATGATGACCTTTGGGCCATCGCCGAAGCCTGTCAGTCCATGCCTTTGCTGACGGGCGGCAGTGCCCTCGCCGCACCTTTGCCCGTCGTGTGGCAACGCCAAGGTTTGATGCCCAAGGGGGCGGGCACGAACTTTTTCGTGCCTGCTGGTCCGTCCATCATTCTGTCGGGCAGTTGTTCGGCCATGACGAATGCGCAAGTCGCCGATTATCTGGCGGCAGGGCATCCGGCGTTTCGGCTAGACCCGTCGGACCTTGCGGCGCAGGGTCATGGCGCGGCGCTGGATTGGCTTGCCAGCCAACCCCGTCACGCCACCCCTCTGGTCTATGCCACAGCCGCACCGGCGCAAGTGAAGGCCGCGCAGGGTCGGCTTGGTATCGAACAGGCCGGGCATTTGGTTGAAACGGCAATGGCCGCCTGCGCCGCTGCCGCCCGTGACCACGGGACACGCAGGTTTGTGATCGCGGGCGGCGAAACCTCGGGTGCCGTGGCCAATGCCCTTTGCATAACGCGGTTGCAAATAGGCCCCGAGATTGCGCCAGGCGTGCCGTGGTGCACCGCGCAAAGTGCTGGGCATGATATTGCAATCACGATGAAATCGGGCAACTTTGGACGCGAAGGTTTCTTTGCCGAAGCTTTGGGGATGCTGAAGCGATGACCACGGAAAACGTCCTGCGAGAGCAGATTTGCCTGCTGGCCAAGTCGATATTCGACCGGGGGCTGACAGCAGGATCAACCGGCAACATTTCGGCGCGGACCCCCGACGGCGGGTTGTTGGTGTCGCCCACGGGCAAAAGTTTTGGCCGTTTGGATCCGGCCACTTTGGCGCGGTTCGATTCCGCTGGCGTGCAAATCGGTGGCGCCAAGCCCACCAAGGAACTGCCGCTGCACACAGCGTTCTACGACACGCGGAACTGCGGCGCTGTGGTGCATCTGCACTGCTGCCACGCTGTCGCGCTATCGTGCCTGCCCGATGTCGACGAGGACAACTTTCTGCCGCCAATCACGCCCTATTCCATCATGCAGTTGGGGCGCGTAAAGCTGCTGCCCTATTTCCGCCCCGGTGACCCGGCTATGGGTCAGGCCGTGCGCGGGCTTGCGGGCAAGCGCAGCGCGGTGATGCTTGCCAATCACGGCCCGGTCGTGGCGGGAAAAGATATCGAAGCCGCCTGCAACGCCATCGAAGAGCTTGAGGCGACGGCCCGTTTGGCTTTGCTGACGCGCGGCCAGACCCCCCGACTTTTGACAATGTCGCAGATCACCGATCTGGTCACGACCTTCAACGTCGAGTGGGATACATGATTTTTTCCGCCAATCTGGGGTTTTTGTGGGCCGACCGCCCCCTGCCCGATGCCATTCGCGCCGCCAAGGCCGCAGGGTTTGGCGCGGTCGAATGCCATTGGCCCTATGCCACACCCGCTGTGGACACCTTGGCCGCCCTTACCGAAACTGGCCTGCCGATGCTGGGCCTGAACACACGACGCGGCACCCTCGAAACAGGTGAAAACGGCCTGTCCGCCCTGCCTGGTCGCGAAAACGAAGCACGAGACGCGATTGACGAAGCCCTAAACTATGCAAGGGCCACGCACACACGCGCCGTGCATGTGATGGCGGGCAATTCCAGCGGCCCGCGGGCCAGGGCAGCCTTTGTGGCAAACCTGACCTATGCCTGCGCGAAGGCGGACGGCATCACCGTCTTGATCGAACCGCTGAACCCCTACAATGCGCCCGGCTATTATCTGAACAGCACGGGCCTTGCGGCGGATATCATCCGCGAGGTGGCCGCGCCCAACCTGCGCCTGATGTTCGACTGTTTTCACGTCCAGATCATCGAAGGCGATGTCACCAGAAGGTTAGCGGCCCTCCTTCCGCTTGTCGGACATATCCAGATCGCATCGGTCCCCGATCGTGGTACCCCGGATCATGGCGAACTGGATTATGACTATCTGTTGGACCAGATTGCAAAACTTGGCTGGACAGGGCCGATTGGCGCAGAATACCTGCCTGACCCGCACGACACCGATATGGGCTGGCTTGCCCGATACACACAGACGAAGGACAAAGAATGATAAGCAAGAAACCGGTAATCGGCTTTATTGGCCTGGGCTTCATGGGTCACGGCATGGCCAAGAACATCCGCCTTGGGGGGTATGATCTGTGGGTGAAAGGACGGTCGAACCGCGTGCCCGTCGACAATCTGCTGGCGTTGGGCGCCCAAGAGGCTGCAACCCCAAAGGACATGGCCGAACGGTGCGACATCATTCACATCTGCCTGTCAAATTCGCCGCAGATCGAGGCGACGATGCACGGACCAGACGGCATTCTGGCAGGGGCACGCCCCGGTTTGGTCGTGATCGACACCTCCACCGCTAACCCAGCATCGACAGAGGCGCTCGCAGTTGAGATGGCGGCCAAGGGGGGGCATTTCGTGGATGCGCCGCTGGGCGGCACGCCCGTTCAAGCTGAAGCCGGACAGTTGATCGCGATGGTGGGCTGCGATGCGCAAGTGCTGGAGCGGGTTCGCCCGGTCATGGATTGCTGGGCCAAGACAATCACCCATGTCGGCGCGGCCGGAAGCGGCCACAAGATGAAATTGTTGATGAATTTCATTAGCCTGTCCTATGGGGCGCTCTTTTCCGAGGTGGTTGTGCTGGGCGCCAAGGTGGGCATCGATGCCGCCACCATTCGCACGGTCATTGCCCCAAGTCGCATGGGCTGCGGCTTTTTTGATACCTTCATGTCCTATGTGGTGGATCGCAACCGTGATGCACACAAGTTCACCCTTGAAAATGCGGCCAAGGATATGCGCTATCTCAACGACATGGCCTTTGACGCGAACATGATGAACATCATGGCAGGTGCGGCAAAGCAGTATTACACCCACGCCATCGCGACCGGAAAAGGCGATGATTTTGTCCCGATGCTCAGCGATCTGGTGGCGGCGATGAATGGCGTGTCCTTGGCCAAGACCTGATCAGGCCAACAGTCGGATCAGGTCGGAAACATCGTTCAGAGTCTCAAGATTCTGGGCCATGTCTTCGGCCTGCGACAGCTTTGGCGCTGCCACTGGCCGGGCACTTAAGGCGGCACATTCGCGAAACTTTGCGCGGATCTCGCGCCAGCCTAGCGGATTGTCAGAATTGCCCGGCACAGCCCTGCCCTCTTGTTGCCAGTGACCACCAGACCGCGCGGCGATCTCTACCCGGCCCATCGGCAATTCTAGGTTCCAATCCAGCGCGGGGTCCGAAACAAGGCTGATCTTCCGCGCGGTCTCCAGAACCTTTGGGTCACGCAGGCCGCTTTGGGTGAAATCTGTCACGCTCATCCCCCGCCGCACCGTGGCCACGGCCACCAAGAACGGCAAACTGAACTTGGCATCGGCCAGCGTTGCCGGCGCGCTGCGTTCGGCCAAGGGTTGGCACATCAGGTCGTGATAATCGCCAATATGCAGGCGAATTTCGGCGATGTCCTGCGGTTGCAGATCGTTTTGTGTAGCGATGTCGATGGCGGCTTTCATATGGCTGTGCGCTGTACCAACACAGGGCCAGCGCTTGAACAGGGTGCCGCTGCCCAAGAACTGAAAACCCAGATCCTTGATCATCGCCGCCCGGTCATACTGACCCCCAAAATAACTGTTGAAGACGCCCGATGGGCCCTCGAACAAACGGTCGATGCCGCCAATCCCTTGTTGCGCCATCAAAACCGCCAGAACCGCCCCTTTGGCCGAAAACCCGGCATAAAGCCCACGCAGATCGCTGCCGCGCCCTGCCACCATTTCCATAATCCCGGCAGACTGCAGGCTGGCGATCCCCATAGCGGCACTGATCTGGCGCGCAGACAAACCGGCCACGCGTCCGGCCGCCGCCGTGGCGGCATAAACAGCAAGGACCGTTGACAAGTTCCAGTCCTTTTTCCAGCCAACATTGCAGCGCAACCGCGCAAAAATATCTTGGCCGGCGGCCACGGCGGCAATCATGTCTTGGCCCGATACGCCGCCGCGCCGTTCGGCAAGGGCAAAAACGGCCGGAACGATCGAACTGGCGCAATGTTGGCCCCAAGGCGTCTGATCGTCATAATCCAGACAATGTGCCAACCCCCCGTTCGCAAGGGCTGCCATCATGGCCGGGGCCCTGCCGCCAAAGCCCAGCACGGTGGACTCTGCCGTGCCGCCACTTTCCTGCACGATCCGCGCGACGCCCTGTGCCGCAGGCTCCATGCCGCTGGCCGCAAGAATGACGCCAAAGGTGTCAAGAATGCTTTGCTTGGCCGCGTCCCGTGCCTGAACAGTCAAGTCGTCGTGGCGCAGGCCCGCAGCATGGTCGGCGAACAGGTGAACAATGTCGCGGCTGGGGGGCATGGCGGTGGGTCCTGCTGGGGGATTTCATTCTGCGAGGGCAATCTTGCACAGGTGCAGGCGTTCGGCCTTGTCGCCATGTGAACAGGTCTTTCGCATTCTATGCAGCGGCCATGACGGTATACAAGCCAAGTCAAGGACGATACCAAATCGACACCCATGGCTTGCAGGGGATCGGGGAGGATCAGATGCGTGATCACAAGGCCACAAGGCTGGCCGAGGATTTCATCTTTCTGGAAGGGGCCAAATGGCGTGATGGTCAGTTGTGGGTGTCGGATGTGTTCGACCATAAAGTCTACCGTCTGGGGTTGAATGGCGCGCGCGAAAAAGTGGTCGATGTGCCCAACCGGCCCTCGGGTCTGGGGTTCCTGCCAGACGGGACGCCGATCGTCGCCTCCTCCAAAGATTTCCGACTTTACAAGATCATCGGCAACCAGATTGAGGAATATGCCGATCTGACCGCCCATGTGGGCGGCGATGTCAACGATTTCACAATCGATTCCGCAGGGCGGATTTACGTCGGCAATTTCGGGTACGATTATGATGCGGGTGCGCCCGTCGTCGAAACAGTTCTTCACCGGGTGGACCCGGATGGATCGGTGCATATCGCGGCAGAAGGGATCGAGTTTCCAAATGCCATGGTCCTTATCAATGACGGCCGAACTTTGGTTGTTGCGGAAACCTGGCGGGGCAGGCTGACCGCCTTTGACCGTTCGCCCAACGGCCAACTTTCGGGCAAGCGCACCTTTGCCGACATCGGCCCCCGTCAGCCCGACGGGATCTGCGCCGATGCTAAGGGGGCGATCTGGACAGGCTGCTTCAACACGGGTGAGTTTGTGCGCGTCAAGGACGGAGGCGAGATCACCGACCGCATCGTCTTTGACGGATGCGGAGTGGCCTGCACCCTTGGCGGGCCGACGGGCCATACCCTGTTCTGCACGGTCTATTGTGGACCCGTTTCCGACCTGATCGCCGCTCGGCGCAAGGCGGCCGTCTTCACGCTGGAGGTGGCGATTGGGGCCGCCTGATCCGCGCATCTTTGCAGATTACGAAAAGATCGTCGCCTGACCTTGGCGATAGAGATTGGCGGGCGATCCGCGCTAAGGCTGAAGCAGATAGGACGGGGGCGATCATGCTTTTATCATTCGCGGAAGCGCGTCAATTGGCCGTGGATGTTCTGGTCGCGCATGGCATGCCGGGCGATCATGCCGGAATCGTGGGGGATCACCTGGTTGATGCGGCTGGTGCAGGCCATGCCTTTGCGGGCTTGCCCCGCGTGATGGCATTGGTCGAGCATCTGAAAGATCATCCCGCCGGCGCGCCGATCACCATAGCAGACCGCAGCGCCAGCTCGGCCGTGATCGATGGCGGTGGAAACAATGGCTACGTCACCTCGTTGATCGGCATCGACAAGGCGATGGAACTGGCCCGGGCCTCTGGCGTTGGCGTTGTGGGAATCAAGAATACCTGGTTCAGCGGTCGGCTGGCCTATTATGTGGAACGCGCGGCTCGGGCGGGGTTCATGGCGTTTCATACCGCCAGTACACAGGCGCGCGTTGCCCCTGCGGGTGGAATTGACCGGATTTTCGGGACGAACCCTGTGGCCTTTGCCTTTCCTTGTGACCCCGAACCCCTTGTCATCGACTTTGGTACTGGAATGACGACATGGGGCAACGTGCTTTTGCGCCGAAAGCTTGGCAAAGACCTTGATCCCGGTTCAGCCGTCGATGCGCAGGGCAACCCCACGCTGGACCCTTCTGCAGCACTGGAGGGGGCGTTTTTGCCTTGGGGCGGGCATCGCGGCTATGGTCTGTCGCTGGTCGTGCAGGTCTTGGCGGTGATGGCGGGCGGCAAGATGGTGGCCGAAGAGGTGACGGATAGCGGGTTCTTCTTTCTGGTCATCGACCCGGCTCTTCTTGGGGCGGCGGATGATTTTCGCGCCCAAGTCGGCGCCTTGGTGGCCCATATCGAATCCTCGCGTCCCGCTCCTGGGACGGAAAAAGTACGCGTGCCAGGGCGCGGCAGTCTGGCCAAGCGGGCCAAGGCACGAGCTCTGGGCAAGATCGAGGTTGATCAGGCCGTTTACGACACCCTTATGGCCCTGCGCGGGAGCAAGGAATGACCATGCGTTTGCAAGACAGGGTTGCCGTGATCACGGGCGGCGCCTCCGGAATCGGCTTGGCGGCGGCGGACAGGTTTGGCCAAGAAGGGGCCATCTTGGTTCTCGCCGATATCAACCAAGGGAATATCGACCGCGCGTCGGCCGAACTTGGCGCAAAAGGCTACCGGGTACATGGCCAGATCTGCAACGTGACGGACCAGGCGCAAACGCGCGAAATGGCGCGGTCCGTGGTCGAAAAACTGGGGCGCATCGACATTCTGGTGAACAACGCGGGGATCAGCCGCTATCGCCCCTTTGCGCAAGCGACCAGCGAGGATTGGGACGCGGTTCTGGGCGTCGACCTGAAAGGCGTCTTCTTCTGCGCCCAAGCCGTGGCCGATACGATGCGGGCGCAGAAATATGGCCGGATCGTCAATATCTCGTCGGCTTTGGGCACGGGGGCCGCCCCGCATGGTACGGCCGGAAGCCCGGGCGGGAGCGCCGCCTATGCCGCCGCAAAGGCGGGCGTCATCATGTTGACAAAGACCTTGGCGCGCGAACTTGGCCCCGATGGTGTGACGGTAAACTGCGTCGCCCCGGGCACGTTCCTGACACCGATATCGGCGTCAAGCCGAACACCGGAACAGGTTCACGAACATCTGGAATACCGCAAGAAAACGGTTGTTCTGAACCGAATTGGCACCTTGGAAGAACTGGCGAACACGATCCTTTTCTTTGCCAGCGACGAGTCTAGCTATGTCACCGGCCATACGTTGCACGTCGATGGCGGACGATCGGACAGGATGTAAAGGAAATCAAATGATCTATTCGGTCTATTGCCAAGACGCCGAAAACACCGCCGCCCTGCGGGAACAACACCTTGTCGCCCATCGGGCCCATCTGGATCTGTGGCGCGACAAGATCTTTTTCTCCGGCCCCTTGCAGTCGGATGATGCCTCAGTGGCCCATGGCAGCCTGTTCGTTCTGATCGTCGCGAACCGAGCCGAGGCCGAGCGGTTCATCCAGACAGAGACCTTCTATACCAACGGAATCTTTTCCAGTGTCACGATCCGCCGCATGCGCAAGGGCCGTTACAATCCCGCACTGATCGACGGCGAATGATGCAGACGGTCGGCTATGTTGGTTTGGGGGCAATGGGCGGGGCGTTGGCGGGTCATCTGACCTTGGGTTACGATCTGTTGGTTCTGGACCGCAGCCCGGCCGCTGTTGCCGTGATGGAAGCCAAGGGCGCACGCGGGGTGGTCAGCGGGGCGCAATTGGCCCGCGAGGCGGATGTCATCTGCCTTTGCCTGCCCCGAAGTTCCGATGTGCGCGCGGCGATCTTTGCGCCCGGCGGTTTGGCGGATGGGCTGACCCCCGGCAAATTGATCATCGACCAGACCAGCGGCGTGCCGGGCCAGACAGCGGCCATCGCGACAGAACTGGCGGCCCGCGGGGTCATGATGCTGGACGCCCCGCTAAGCGGCGGTGTTCCGGCGGCACAGGCGGGAACGGTGACAATCATCGCCTCTGGGCCAGATGATGCTTGGGCCAAAGGAGAGGCACTGCTTCACGCGATGACATCCAAAGTCTATCGCTGCAGCGAAAGGGTGGGCGACGGGCAGGCGTTGAAACTGGTGAATAATGCCATCGGAATGGGCTTTCGTGTGGCAGCGTTGGAGCTTGTGGCGCTGGGGCGCAAAGCCGGCATGGGTCTGGCCGGCCTTGTGACAGGGCTCAATTCCAGCCCAAGCGCGAATTTCACCACGCGCGGAATGCTGGTTGGCTTGGTCGAAAACCGATCCACAACCAATTTCGCCCTGTCGTTGATGGCCAAGGATCTAAGCGAGGCACTGGCCCTTGGGCTGGCTACAGGCTGTGCCATGCCGTTGACGGGGGCCACGCGGAGCACGGTGCAAATGGGGCTCGCATTGCTTGGCAAGGATGCAAAACTGGACGACATCATAGGGTTGACGGGGAAACTCGCGCAGGTCGAGATGCGCGGCGAAGGGGCTGCCGACCCCGACTTGCAGGCCCTGATCGACATCGGTGTTCTCGTGGGCAATGTGATCGTCGTCAGTGAATGCGTGGCCATGGGGCGGCAGTTCGGCCTGCAGCCAGCACAAATGGCGCGGATCTTGAATGCCGGATCAGCGTGGTGTGCCGCATCAGAGACGCTCTTGCCGGCATTGGCGGCGGGTAAAGTGCCGGAACTGCCGGTGACGCTGGGCGAAGCAGGCGGTGCGCTGTCGGCCTTGGCGGCCAGATCAGCCCACCTTGGCACGCCCTTCATCCTTCCCGGAATCGCCCTTGCCTTGGTGCAAGAGGCGGCGCGTCGATATGGCCCGACGGCCAACCTTGGGCGGCTGACCTTCGGGTATGAAGATCAGTCCGCATCGGGATAAATCTGCGCGCCATATGCGGCACGCGCATCGGCCAAAATCTTGCCACTGGGCGGCGCATAGGTCAGTCGCTTGGACGTGAAACTGCCGGTCAGGGCCCGCATCTGTACGGCCATCTCGCCCGTTTTGACCAGCGCGGCAAGGCCGTTCAGAACCGGCGCCCCGTCGACCTCTCGCAGATCCGCTTGCAAAAGGGCGGCCATCAGGCTGCCTCCGGCGGGGATCAACACTTCGGCCCCTTTGTCCAGCGCCCGTTTTGCCGTTTCGACGAACTGCGCCACAATACCGTCCCGCACCTCGGCATCTTGCAGCGCCAGATCAAACACGCCGGGCCGCTCCACTGCCATCATTTCCACCGAAACCATCCGGCCTGCCAACCCTTGCAGCGTGATGCCTTCCATGATCCGCCGATTGAATTTGGGGTTCACGTTGATCAGTGAAAACGTCGGCCCCATGAGGCAGGCCATCGACACCGAACTTTCGGCAAGACCCAACACCGGGATCGACAAAAGTTCGCGCAATTCGTGCAGACCGGGCTGAAAGAAGTTGCCGATGAGAAAGGCGTCATACCCTTCGGTCTGGGCCCGCAGGCCATTTTCGATCACCTCGGCCGTATCCAGAAATTCAAGATAGCGATATTGGTCTGCCACGGCACGGTGCGGGGCAAGCCCAAAAATATCGATCACCGTGCCCGGGGCAGCGGCGGCTTGGATCACCGCGGTCAAAAGCTGTCCATAGCGGCCCGATTTGGACCCGCGCGACATCCCAAGGGTTTGGTAGAACAGGCGCATGGCGATCTCCTTGCTGATCATCTGTCATCCACAGCTCTGATCCATCCGTCAAGCTGCGCATTTTTGCATGTTCTGCCAAGATGCTTCCCCTGCTGTCCGGTATCTGAATCGCAACTTCCTTTCTACAGTCCGCCCACAAGATACGCCTGGGAGGCTTGCTGAATGAACGAGATGAGTGCCGGGCTAGGCTCCAATACACAGGCGGTTGAAGACTGGCTTGCATCGTTCGAGACTGCGCTTGCCGCGGGCACCGACGCGGCCTTGCGCCGGGTCTTGTGGGGAACCGAAGTTCATTGGCGCGATCTTATGGCCTTTACCTGGACAATCACCCCGCATGACACCGCCGATGATGCGGTGACCGATCTGGCCAGGATGCAACCCCGCATAAAGGCCCGCAATTTCCGGCTGGCCGAAGGGCGCACCCCCGCACGGCGCGTGATGCGTCATGGGGTGCCGTCAATCGAGGCGTTCTTTTCGTTTGAAACCGAAACAGCGCGGTGCAGTGGCATTGTTCGGCTTGTGGCGGACGAACCAGACAAGGCTTGGGTTCTGGCCACGCAACTTGATGAATTGAAAGGGCATGAAGAGCCGGTGGGCATGAACCGGCCGGCGGGGTCTGCCTATAGCCGCAACTTTGGCGGCGATAACTGGACCGACAATCGGCGCAAGGCACAAGCCTATGACGAACATGATCCCGCCGTCCTTATCGTGGGGGCGGGTCAGGCCGGATTGGCGATTGCCGCGCGGTTGGGTCTGTTGAATGTCGACACTTTGTTGATCGACATGCGGGCACGGGTCGGTGACATCTGGCGCGAACGGTACCACTCGCTTGCGCTGCACAATCAGGTCAAACTGAACCATATGCCCTATTTGCCTTGGCCGCCGAACTGGCCGAAATACCTGCCCAAGGATATGATTGCTGGCTGGCTGGAAACCTATGCCTGGGCGATGGAATGCAATGTCTGGACCAGCACCGAGTTTCTGGGGGCAGATTACGACGATGCTTCGGGCCTATGGAGCGTGCGCCTCCGCCGCGCTGACGGGTCAGAACGGGTGATGAAACCGCGCCATCTGATCTTGGCGAACGGTGTGGCGGGGCGCCCCTTGACGCCAAAGCTGCCGGGACTTGACGGCTTCAAAGGCACCGTCATGCACACGCACCACTACAAGGATGGCGCAAACTGGACCGGCAAGAAGGTTCTTATCGTCGGCGCGGGAACCTCGGCGCATGATGTGGCGCAAGATCTGCACGGACGCGGGGCCCATGTGAAGATGATCCAGCGCGGACCGGCAACCATTGCCAGCGTCAAGGCGGCGGGACTGGTCCACTCGGTCTATTACGAAGAGGACTTGCCGCTGGAAGATTGCGACATGATCGCCGCCGCCTCCAGCTATCCCTTGCTTGTGCGGTCTTATCAGGCCGCCGTCGAAAAGATGAAGCTGATGGACAAAGACCTTTTGGACGGTCTGGCCGCGCGGGGGTTCAAGCTGGACTGGGGCGATGACAATACCGGTCACCAAATGAAATTCCGCCGCCGTCATGGCGGGTATTACCTGAATTGCGGCTGTTCGGAACTGATTGTCGAAGGCGAGATCGGCTTGCTGCAACACGAAGACACCGACGGCTTTTGTGACGCCGGACTTCGGATGAAGGATGGCTCGGTCGAACAGGCCGATCTGATCGTGCTGGCCACCGGATATCAAAGCCAAGA
>CANHLE010000079.1 GCA_947461435.1 Paracoccaceae bacterium
GAATAGGTGACGGCCTCGATCTGTGCGAAAAGGTTCAGCGCACGGCGGGCCGGCGGCGGATAGCGCAGGGCAAGCGCCGCAAAATACGCCTCGCCGCCAACCTCTTCTTCGAAACACAAGGTCAAGGCTTGCTGCCAGTCGGTAAAGTGACGGGTCATGGCAGGCACGTTTGGTCGCCTTTCAATGGGCTTTACTGCGCCGCAACCGCGCTTTTGTCGACCAGACCCACAATGTCCAGCATGATGCGGTTCAACTCGAAATCCTTGGGCGTGTAAACGGCGGCAACGCCCATGGCCCGCAATCGCGCAGCGTCCTCTTCGGGGATGATCCCCCCCACAACCAAGGGCACATCGCCCAGGCCCGTGCGGCGCATCAGGGCCAGAACCTCGGTGATCAGCGGCAGGTGGCTGCCGGACAAGATCGACAGGCCCACCACATGCGCGCCTTGATCGGCGGCGGCCGACACGATTTCGGCTGGCGTCAGGCGAATCCCTTCATAGGTGATGTCCATCCCGCAGTCGCGGGCCCGCGCCGCGATTTGTTCGGCCCCGTTGGAATGGCCGTCCAAGCCCGGCTTGCCCACCAGAAATTTAAGCCGCCGCCCCAGTTTGGCCGATACAAGATCAACAGCGTCGCGGATCGGTTCCAGACCCTCGGTGCGGTTTGAGGGCGCGCGCGCCACGCCCGTTGGGGCGCGGTATTCGCCAAAGGCGGCCCGCACCATGGCGCCCCATTCGCCCGTTGTCGCACCGGCCTTTGCAGCCGCGATCGAGGCGGGCATGATATTGGCCCCCGAGGCCGCCGCCGCCCGCAAGGCGGTCAGGGCGGATTGAACACGCCCCTCATCACGCGCCGCGCGCCATGCCGTCAGCCGCGCAATCTGATCTGCCTCGGCATCAGGATCGGCCATCATGATGGCGCCGTCCCCCGCCGTCAAAGGCGAGGGCGCTGCCTCGGTCCAGCGGTTTACGCCGACAACCGTGGTTTCCTTGCTTTCGATCCGGCCGATCCGGGCGGCATTCGCCTCGACCAGTCGGGCCTTCATATAGTCGATGGCGGCCACCGCCCCGCCCATCGCGTCGATCTGGGCCAATTCATCGCGCGCGCCTTGCTTCAACGCCTCGACCTTGCGGTCGACCGCCGGGTTGCCGTCAAACAGATCGTCATATTCCAGAAGGTCGGTTTCATAGGCCAAAATCTGCTGCATCCGCAGCGACCACTGCTGATCCCACGGCCGGGGCAAACCCAGCGCCTCGTTCCAGGCGGGCAGTTGAACGGCGCGCGCGCGGGCGCTTTTGGACAGGGTCACCGCCAGCATTTCCAACAAGATCCGATAGACATTGTTTTCAGGCTGTTGTTCGGTCAGCCCCAGAGAGTTGACCTGCACGCCATAGCGAAACCGGCGGTACTTCGCCTCGGTGATCCCGTAGCGACCGGCACAGATTTCATCCCAAAGATCGACAAAGGCGCGCATCTTGCACATCTCGGTCACAAAACGGATCCCGGCATTCACGAAAAACGATATCCGCCCCACCATCGATGGAAATTCGGCGGCGGGCACCTTGGCGCGCAGATCGTCCAGAACCGCGCAGGCGGTGGCGAGGGCAAAGGCCAGTTCCTGTTCGGGTGTCGCCCCGGCTTCTTGCAAATGATAGGAACACACATTCATCGGGTTCCATTTGGGCAAGTTTTGCTGCGTATAGGCCGCCACATCGGTGATCATCCGCAGGCTGGGCTTGGGCGGGCAGATATAGGTCCCGCGCGACAGATATTCCTTGATGATGTCGTTTTGCACCGTGCCTTGCAAGGCGCTGATATCGGCACCTTGCTCTTCCGCCACGGCGATATACAGCGCCAACAGCCAAGGGGCCGTGGCGTTGATCGTCATCGAGGTGTTCATCTGCTCCAGCGGGATATCGGCAAACAAGGCCCGCATGTCGCCCAGATGGCAAATGGGCACCCCCACCTTGCCGACTTCGCCCCCCGCCAGAATGTGATCACTGTCATAGCCGGTTTGCGTCGGCAAATCGAAGGCCACGGACAACCCGGTTTGGCCCTTGGCCAAGTTTGTGCGGTACAAACTGTTCGATGCGGCCGCAGTGGAATGGCCCGCATAGGTACGAAACAGCCATGGGGTTTCCTTCTGCGTCTGCATCATCCGCCTCGTAAATCTGGGTTGTAATTTTATTTCGCAAAGACACAGGTATTCGACATAATGCGTCGCTGTCAATCGCTGCGTTGCGGCATGGATTGGGGGTGGGCTTTGCCGCCGATCTGGGCGAGTGTGCCGCCATGAAATAGGGGGCGGAATATGGACTTAAGCATCAAACTGATCTTGTGGGTTCATCTTGTGTCATTGGCCCTGGCCGGGTGTTCGGCCTTTGCCCTGCCGATGGTCTTGGGGATGATGGCCAAGGCCGAACCCGCCCAGCGGCCGGTCTTCGGTCAGGTCGCCGCCAAACTGGCGGCTTTAGGGCGGATGGCGCTGGTTCTTCTGATTCTCAGCGGGCTTTATGTGCTTTGGGCCAAATATGGCACGATGGCGGGGATCAGCGGCTGGTTTCATCTGAAACTGACACTCGTTGTGATTCTGGCAGCGCTGGCGATTTTCAACCTGTTCAACAGCCGCAAAGCCCGCGCGGGGGATGCTGCCGCCGCCGCACGGATGCCCATCTTGTCCAAGATGACAACCGCCTTGGTGATGGGAATTGTCCTTGCGGCCGTCTTTGCCTTCAATTGATCCGCTTTACCAAAGGCCGAAATCCTGACAGCCTGATGTGATGTTTCGCGCGATCGAACTTCCGTTGTGGCTGTTGATGTTGATCCTTGCCTTTGCCGGGGTCACGTTTGCGTCGCATTTTCTGTTCCCCTCGGTGCGATGGTTTTTCCGCAAACGGGCGGAACGCGCCTTGGCGCGGATCAACGCCCGGCTGGATCGCCCGATTGAACTGTTCAAACTGGCCCGCCGCCAAGACATGATCGTGCGCCTGACGTATGATCCCAAGGTGCTGGAGGCGGTCACCGAACATGCCGCCGAAACCGGGGTGCCCGGCGCCGTGGCCTTTGAAGAGGCGCGCAAATATGCCCGCGAAATCGTTCCGGGGTTTTCAACGACGATGTATTTCGGCGTTGCGATCCGGCTTGCCCGCTGGATCTCGCGCGGTTTGTACCGGGTGCGGATTGGCCGTCTTGACGCCCAGTTGGGCCTGATCGATCCGCAAGCCACCGTGATTTTCGTGATCAACCACCGATCCAACATGGATTATGTGCTGATCACATGGCTGGTGTCGGGGCGTGCAGCCTTGTCCTATGCGGTGGGCGAATGGGCGCGGGTCTGGCCGCTAAGCCGGTTGATCCGGGCCATGGGGGCCTATTTTATCCGGCGCGGATCGCGCAACAATCTGTATCGCCGGGTTCTGGCGCGCTACGTGCAAATGGCCACAGCCGAGGGAACAACCCAAGCCATCTTTCCCGAAGGCGGGCTAAGCCTGACCGGCGCCGTGGGCGAGGCAAAGCTTGGTCTGCTCAGCTACATCGTGGCGGGCTATAGCCCCCAAGGGCGCGATGTTGTCTTTGTTCCCGTCGGGCTGGCCTATGACCGCGTGCTGGAAGACCGCATCCTGACCAAAGCCGCCGAGGCTGGAACGCGGCGGTTTCGCGCCTCGGTCTTGTCGATCTTCGGGTTCGTCCTGAAGAATCTGTGGCGCAAACTTTGGGGGCGGTTCAAGGGCTTTGGAACGGCGGGGGCCAGTTTCGGGCAGCCGATTTCCTTGCGCCAGTATCTTGCGGCCCATCCATCGGGCGGAACCGAAAGCCTTGCCGCCCATCTGATGGCCGAAATTGCAAAGGCGGTGCCAATCTTGCCCGTTCCCTTGGTGGCGGCCGCCCTTCTGGAGGGCCCCCCGCCCACAGCGCAGGTTCTGCGCGACCGGGTGGCGCAGCTTTTATCCCGTTTGGAACAGGATCAGGCCATCTTGAAACTGGCGCCGCAGGGACTGGATCAAACCATCGCCGAAGGGCTGGCCCCGTTGGTGGCGCGCGGTCTGGTCGGCGCTGATCTGACCCATAACCCGCAGGATGCGGCGGTTTTGACGTTTTACGCCGCCTCTGTGAACCAGCATCTGCGCGGGCTGGTTGCCCCGAAAAAAGATTTGTGAACTGCGGTTCAGCGTTCTAGCTTGGGGCATGGGCGAATAGTGTGCCCGGTTTTTCATGGAGAGACTTTTGATGCTTCGCAATATTTTGGGCGTCGCAGCCATCGGATTTTCGTTGGCTGGCTGCGTCACGACGACGACAACCTATTCCTCCGCTAACCGTAATGTAACGATTGTGAATGCGTCCGGTATGACGATTACCAACTTCTATGGCTCCAACGCCGGGTCCAATTCGTGGGAAGAAGATATCCTTGGCACGTCGACCTTGGCATCGGGATCTTCGGCCAACATCAACTTCGACGATGGTTCGGGCTATTGTACCTTTGATTTCAAGGTCGTCTTTTCGGATGGCACCGTGGGGGTCGAAAACGGCATCGATGTTTGCCAAATCTCAAGTTACACGATCCAGTAAGGTGTTCGCCGCAGCGCGGCAGACATAAAATTTCAAAAACGCGCGTAAAGCTATTGCAATATTGCGCAGCCAAAACTACTCCTTTCCGCAAGGCCGCACGATTCTGCGCTGCGGCATGCGGAAAGGAGACTTTGATGGCCCTTGATACAGCCACTGCCATAGCCCCCTACGAGGCCCCGATCAAAGATCTGTACGAGATCGGCGAAATGCCCCCGCTGGGCCATGTTCCCGCGCAAATGTACGCCTGGTCGATCCGGCGCGAACGCCACGGAGAGCCGGCCACCGCCATGCAGGTGGAAGTGCTGGACACCTGGAAGATCGACAGCAACGAAGTGCTGGTTCTGGTGATGGCCGCTGGCGTGAACTACAACGGCGTCTGGGCCGCCCTTGGCGTGCCGATCAGCCCCTTTGACGGCCACAAACAGCCCTATCACATCGCCGGATCCGACGCCTCGGGCATCGTGTGGGCGGTCGGCGACAAGGTAAAGCGCTGGAAGGTCGGGGATGAGGTGGTGATCCACTGCAATCAAGACGATGGCGATGACGAAGAATGCAACGGCGGCGATCCGATGTTTTCGCCCACGCAGCGGATCTGGGGATATGAAACGCCCGACGGGTCTTTCGCGCAGTTCACCCGGGTGCAAGCGCAGCAATTGATGCCGCGCCCCAAGCACCTGACATGGGAGGAATCGGCCTGCTATACCCTGACCCTTGCCACGGCGTACCGGATGCTGTTTGGCCATGAACCGCATGACCTGAAACCCGGGCAGAACGTTCTGGTCTGGGGCGCCAGTGGCGGGCTTGGCTCTTACGCGATCCAGTTGATCAATACGGCCGGTGCCAACGCCATTGGCGTGATCAGCGATGAATCAAAGCGTGATTTCGTCATGGGCCTTGGCGCCAAAGGCGTGATCAACCGCAATGATTTCAAATGCTGGGGTCAATTGCCCACGGTCAACAGCCAAGAATACAATGATTGGCTAAAAGAGGCGCGCCGTTTTGGCAAGGCGATCTGGGATATCACGGGCAAAGGCGTGAACGTTGATATGGTCTTTGAACATCCCGGCGAGGCGACATTTCCCGTCTCCTCGCTTGTGTGTAAAAAAGGCGGCATGGTTGTGATTTGCGCAGGCACGACAGGATTTAATTGCACCTTTGATGTGCGCTATATGTGGATGCACCAAAAGCGCCTGCAAGGCAGCCATTTCGCCCATCTGAAACAGGCAGCGGCCGCCAATAATCTGATGGTCGCCCGCCGCCTTGATCCGTGCATGTCCGAGGTGTTTCCTTGGGCAGATATTCCAGCCGCCCATACCTTGATGCGGTCCAACCAGCACAAGCCGGGAAATATGGCGGTGCTTGTTCAATCGCCGCGCACGGGCCTGCGCACCTTTGAAGAGGCATTGGAAGCCGGCCGGCGCGATTAATTTCGCGCCGGTTCAAATCAAATTATGGTTAATTGGTCGAATTTTAGCAAAAGACCCCCGAGTCTGTTGCAACCTTAGGATATTATAGCGGCGGGCTTCATACGCTATTCCGGTAGGGGGTAGTGCGGTGGGGAACAATGCGACATTCATGGATATTCGAGGTGCTTTCGGATTTGCGCACCTATGCCTTGGCAAATGGCTTACCAAGGCTGGCGGGCAAATCCGCAGAAGCCGAAGAAGTGGCGCGCGACGAGATTGCCGAACGAGAGGCCGAGGATCCCTTTGATCCCCCGACGCAATAGCCCGTCCGCGCCGCGCTCTGGCCCTTGGGGGGCGGCTGCCCTATAAGGGTGGCATGGCCTCAGATCTTGTGACATTTTCCGACGACCAGGCCGAAGCCTATGACCGCGTGACAGCGGAAATGCTGGCAATGGGCATTGATCTGGATCAGGGCCAGATGGCACCGATGACCGAAGGGCGCACATCGGTTCTGGCCGTGGTGGGCAAGGCCGGGTCGGGCAAGACAATGCTTTTGGCCAGTCTTTACAAGGCGATGAAAGCCGGCGGCGTCGAAATCGTCTCTGGCGACTACGAGGCCAAGCGGCGCAAAGACCGCCGAACGCTGGCCATTTTGGCCCCGACAAACAAGGCGGCGTCGGTTTTGCGGCTGCGCGGCGTGCCGGCGACCACCATTCACCGCATCCTTTATACCCCCGTCTACGACCCGCAGTACGAACGCATCGCGGAATGGCTGACGGGGCAGGGGCCGCGCCCGGCGGTGGAAGGCCTGACGGAAATTGCGCTGGACCGCGCCTTTGCCTTTTACGCCACCGTCCCGTCGATCCCCGGCGCGTTGGCGGCGGCGGGACTGCGGGGCAGTGATTTCATCAAGGGCTGGAAACGGCGCGAGGAACCTTTGGACGTCGGCTTTGTCGATGAATCCTCGATGCTCGACGAACGTCAGTTCAATGACTTGCGCGAGATTTTCCCGGCGCTTGTCTTGTTTGGCGATCCGGCGCAGTTGGCCCCGGTTGGCCAATCCGGAAAGATGGTGTTCGAAACCCTGGGCGATGCGCGGCAACTGACGCTTAGCCGAATTCACCGCCAAAGCGAGGGCAACCCGATCCTTGATCTGGCGCATGCGCTTGCCGATGATCAGCTGCGCTTTGACGATTTCGAAGCCATGATTCAAGAGGCGGCCCGCCGGGACGATCGCGTGGTTTGGGCGGAACGGGTGGAATCATCGTTGATGGCGCGCTCTCCGGTTTTGGTGTGGCGCAATGCGACCCGGATCAAATTGATCCAGGCGTTCCGCGCCGCCTTTGGCGCGCCCGAAGATGCCCTTTTGGCGGGCGAGCCTTTGATCTGCGACGGGATCGAGCTGCCCTTGAAACATCGCAAGAAGCGCATCGATCTGGAAGCGCGCGGTCTGATCAAAGGGGCGCAGGTGATTTACCTTGGCCCCGGCAGCAAGGATGGCTTTGCCCGGCTTCACGTTGTGGGGGCCGAAGATCCGAAGGTTTCGGCGGCGTCGATCATCAAGATTGAAAAGCCAGATGAGGAGGAACCCTTTATCCCCTCGGCCGCGCATATGGGCGCGACCTTCTTGCACGGGGCCGCCGTGACCATCCACAAGGCGCAAGGCAGCCAGTGGGAAGAGGTGCAGGTCTTTGCGCCCGATCTGTTTGCCGCAGCGCAAAGCGGGCGGAACGAGGCTGGGCTGCCCCTGTGGAAGCGGCTGGCCTATGTGGCCATCACGCGGGCCGAAAAGCGGCTGTATTGGGTGGTGCGCAATCGTCTGGGGCGGCCCAACGCCCCCTTGTCCGTGGCCGATCTTCAGGGGCAGGTCGGTGCCCTGTCGCTTTCGCTGCAAGGTTCTGATCCGGGTTGAGGTGGCCCGCCACCCGCGTTAGGGTGGCGCGATCAATGGAGGCCCCCATGCGCTGCGTTTTCGTTCAATTCCGCTGTACCCCCGGCAAAACCTATGAAGCTGCCGAGGCAATTTATGACCGCGAAGTGGTCAGCGAGTTGTATTCAACCAGTGGCGAGTATGACCTGATCGCCAAGGTCTATATTCCTGATGATCAGGATGTGGGGCATTACCTGTCGGAAAAGCTGTTTGATGTGCCCCACATCTCGCGCACTTTGACGACCATGACGTTCAAGGCGTTCTGATCACAGCCAGCGCGCGCGGTCCGTGCCGATCAGGTCGGCAAGGCGCGTGACGCCCCGCGCTTGCAGGCGATCATCCAGCCCCCGTGCGATGCGGGCAACGACCGACAGGCCTTCATAGACCATGGCCGAATAAAGCTGGACCGCGCTGGCGCCTGCCAGAATCTTTTGAAGGGCCTCGTCGGCCGAAGACACGCCGCCGACGCCGATCAAAGGCAGTCTTCCGTCCGTCGCCTTGGACAGTTGGGCAAGCACGCGCGTGGATTTTTCGAACAATGGCGCGCCGGAAAGGCCGCCCATCTGCCCTGCATTTGCAGATTTCAAACCTTCGCGCGACAGCGTGGTGTTCGTGGCGATGATCCCCGAAATCCCTGAAGACAGGGCCACTTCGGCGATTTCAGCAATCTCATCTGTGCCAAGATCCGGGGCGATCTTCAAAAAGATCGGGATGGGCCGGGTCAGGGCAGCGCGGGTTTCCATCACCCCTGCCAACAGCGCCGACAGCGCCGCCCTCCCCTGAAGATCGCGCAGTTTTTCGGTATTGGGGCTGCTGACATTCACCGTCGCGAAATCCACGAAGGGCCCGCAGATCGCAAGAACCTTGGCGAAGTCAGCCGATTTATCGGGGCTGTCCTTGTTCGCACCCAGGTTCAGGCCCACGGGCACGGGCCCCGCCGGGCGCGCAGCAAGGCGGGCGGCGATCGCCTCGGCCCCATCGTTGTTGAACCCAAAGCGGTTGATGACAGCCCGATCCGCGGTCAGTCGAAACAGGCGTGGCTGGGGGTTGCCCGGCTGCGGGCGCGGCGTGGCGGCCCCCACCTCGACAAAGCCAAACCCCGCGCGGCACAGGGCCGCCACCGCAATGCCGTTCTTGTCATAACCCGCAGCCAACCCCACCGGATTGGCAAAACTCATTCCCGCCACTTCGCTGGCAAGCCGCGGCGAGGTGATCAGCCCGGGAAGGGGCGCAAGCCCAAGGCGCAGCGCCTGCAGCGACAAACCATGCGCGCGTTCTGGATCAACCCGATGCAGGGCCCAAAGGCCCAAACGTTCTGTCCGTGTCAAATCACACCCACCGGAAAGATATGGCCCGTCGCCCCCAAGGGCAGGGATTTGTCCCAGATCACATCGTCCAGCGTCATCTCGCGGTACAGATGCGGAAACAGGGCCCCGCCGCGCGAGGCTTCCCACTTCAGGGCCGCACCCAGACGGTCGGCATCGCAGGCCACCAAGACGCAGTCACTGACATCGGCAAAGTATTTGGCCGCAGTTTCGGCCAGCTGCGCTTGGCCCGAAAAGTGAATAAACCCGTCCGACAGATCGATCGGCGCGCCCCGCGTGTGGCCCACAGATTTCAGCGCATCCCACTCGGCGCGGCGAAAGATTTTGAAGATCAACATGGGGCGGTTCATGCCGCGAATGGCAAGGCGGGTCAATGCCTGCTGACGCCGCCTTGTCTGTTTGTCGCCGGCTTGTTTAACCTTGCGCCGACCATGCGCCAAACCGTCACGTCGGGGCGGGCCGCAGGAATCTGGGTTCGCGCCATGAAGTTGGGGATCGGACCGCAGGGCGATCCTTATCTGCGGCGGGCCCTGAGGTTCAGCGCCCCCAGGGCCATTTGTCATGCGCCGTTCACGCCCGCGCGCCAGCTGCCTTGCGTGTCAACCGCGCTGACCTTTTCGTCGTCGTCATAGGTCAGGTTGATCACATCCTCGCCCAGATACCAGACGTTTCCGTCCCGATCTTGTGCGAAATAGTCATGCGCCTCTTCGACCAAGACCCCGTCCAAGGTACTGCGATCACGGATAAAGGTGGATTGGACCCCCGCAATCACCGGGCCGGGCCCTTCATAGGTTTGAACAGAGATTTCGGTGACAGTGCTGTCGCCATCATCCGTGATCTGGCCGCTGATCGCGTGGGAAAATCCGGGACCCAAGGGCAAATAGGGATTGTCGATGATCGCCAAGGGGTCAAAGTTGGCCGGATCAAAAACCGGCAGAACGGGTTCGGCCTGCGCCGCGCCGCTGGCGGCCGCGACAATCGCCAATACGAAAAAGGTGCGTTTCATGATAATCTCCATCTTGGCCCAGGATCGGGTGACCAAAGGATGACGGGCAGCACCGCCCGGGAAAATCCGCTGAACGGCGGATGGGCGGTGTTTGGGGCCTGATCCGACAAAGGGCGGATAGGCCCAACCCGCTTAACGTGGAAAGATCGCGGCAGCGCAGACGAACAGGAGGGCATCACATGCGGACTGGCATGATCGCAGGGTTAACGGTGGCGGGGCTGGTGGCCTTGTCGGCGGGTTTGACCCTGATGGATGCGGCAGTGGATGCCGGAACCTCGGGGCTGCCGCCGCTGTGGTCTGATTTTCTGGACCGGATCGTGGTGACCGCCACCATGTTCGCGGCGGCCGCCGTTGTCCTGCGTTTGTCGCGGCTGCACGAGCGGACGGTCGATTTGGAAGGCGCTGTGGCACAGGCCCGTGACGAGGGCCGCGCTTGGCGCAAACAAAGCCAACGCTTCGTCCAAGGACTGTCGCGCGCCATCGAGGGGCAGTTCGATCAATGGGGTTTGTCGCCAGCCGAGGCGGATGTGGCCGGACTGCTTCTGAAAGGCGCGTCCTTGCGCGAAATTGCCGGGCTGCGCCGCACCTCCGAAGCAACGATTCGCCAGCAGGCGCAAAATGTCTATCGCAAGTCTGGCCTGAACTCGCGCGCCGAATTGGCCGCCTATTTCCTGGAAGACCTTTTCGCGCTCAGCGAGGCCGGCCTTGACGATGCTCCGGGCCGCAGCCGGCATTTCGACGCCTGAACCTCTGGACGGGCGCGGAACATTTGGCCAGACTGGCCCCATGTGCGGACGTTTCACCATCACCCACCCGAACGAGGCCTTGGCCGCCCTTTTTGATGCGGTAATGGGCAATGACCTGCCGGCCAGCCCGCGGTTCAACATCTGCCCCACCCAAGCTGTGGCTGTCATCACCTCGGATGGCGGGCTGCGCCGCGTGCAGTCCATGCGCTGGGGGTTTATCCCCTCATGGTACGACACCCCAACCGACGGCCCCCTGATCATCAACGCCCGGTCCGATACCGTGGCCACCAAGCCCGCCTTCCGCGAGGCGATCCGGGCGCGCCGCTGCATCGTGCCGGCCAGTGGGTTTTACGAATGGACCGAAGGGCCCAACAAAACCCGTCTGCCCTTTTATATCACCCGCAGCGACGGCGCGCCGTTGGCCATGGCGGGCCTGTGGCAGCGCTGGGGGGATCTGGTCAGCTGCGCCGTCGTCTCGACCGAGGCTGGCCCGGGAATGGCGGGCATCCATGACCGCGAACCCGTCATTCTGGACCGCGCCGATTGGCCGCTGTGGCTGGGCGAGGCGGGGCACGGCGCCGCCCCCCTGATGAAACCGACCTTGACCGGCATCTTGCGCATGCACCGTGTGGATATGGCGGTGAATTCCAACCGCGCCACCGGTCCGCAGCTGATTGATGAAATTGCCGTTTGAGGTGGCTTGAGCCTTCTGGCGCGGGATGCTATCTAAGCGCCAGCGCGGGCGTTGTGTAATGGTAAGACCTTAGCCTTCCAAGCTAAAGACACGGGTTCGATTCCCGTCGCCCGCTCCAGCACACACATATATGCATTATTTCTCAATGGCTTAGGCTTTTTGAGGGCTTGCGATGCACACAAACGAACCCACACGGCATACGACTACGATCAACGGTCACCTGTACTACAACAGACGCGTACCCAAGCATGCGATCAATGCTTTTGGTCCCCAAATCATGATCAGAATCAAGGATTTTGCGTAAGCTGATCGGCTAACGAGACGGCTCAACGAAATCTGGGCAGAAGACCACATTGAGGTTTCACCTGACCTACTGACCCTTCTGGCAGCGACTACCACAAAACAGGCTACGCTAACCACGATCGCTACAGAATACGTCGAAGTTCGAGGGATACAGGAAAATCCAACAATCAGCAGCGCCCTGCTCTTGGCCCAACTCTCTGGGGAAATGTGGATTGATGGTTATGGCCGGCAGGACGCACGTAACTTTGTGCAGACACTCCTTCAGCGGGGAATGCGGACCACTTCAATCCGACGGCGACTGAACTGCCTAAGTGCTATCTTCAACTACGCCTACGCAGAATATGAGATCGACGGCAGAAACCCCTTCACGCGCGTTCTCATCGCCAAGGAGGGTGCAGATAGCGTCAAGCGGCTACCCATTGATACAGATGGCTTACAGGGGCTGTACGAGGCTTGTTTGGCTACAGACAAACCCTTGCGCTGGGCCATACCGATACTGGGAGAGACGGGCTGTCGGATTGCAGAAATCATCGGCCTGCGGCGGTCAGATGTTTCCCCAGACGCGATAAGCATCAAGATCATTGCTCACAGTGCGAGGCGGTTGAAAACTTCTGGGTCCGAACGTGAGTTGCCCTTGGTGGGCTATGCAACGGTAGCGATGCAGAAGCTGATTGACACAGACAACAACGACTATCTTTTTCCAACGTACGTGAGAGATGGGTAGATACTTGCGACCCATGCTGGGAACACGCTCAACAAATGGCTCAAACAACAGACCTCAGGTAAGACCGCTCATTGCTTGCGCCATGCTTTCAGGGATCGTCTGCGGGCCGTAGAGTGTCCAATTGAACTTCTTGATGCCTTAGGTGGTTGGAGTGCGGTTCAAGGCGCTGGCAGGCGTTATGGCGCTGGGTTCTCGATGGAACAGAAGCGGTTGTGGCTAGAGAAGATTGCGGTCACCGCTAAGCTGTTTTGATGGGCCCTGAAAGTCGAAATTTTTGTCTCGGCCACATGTGGAGTAAACAAGGCGGACTAAAAGGCCCATAGTTTTTCCAAGGGTCCCATGAAGAGCTTGATGGCTCCTTCGCGAACATCTTCTGAAAGTGAAGACAAGCTCGCATAACGATCTGATTGATCGAAAAAACCCATCTGCAGCACGACGACCAGCCTCGATCTCACTCCGAAGTAATATCTACACCGCCGTCAGATCGGCTGCAATTTTTTGAGGTGCCCATCAGGTGTCATACCCAAACCCTCGCTATTTTGCCGGCAGGCAAACGGGATACGGATAGGATGCAAGGGGGAAGTGAGTTTTGGTCGCACTGAAGTAAGCACTTCTTACGGGCGCGAGGAAGTCTGAATACAAGAAAGTCGAAAGAAATTTACTTGCGTTCTAATTCCGATAGAGTATCGGACGAGACTTAGGAGATGTTGATGAACCGAAACGATGAAATACTTAAATTTGTTGACAAAAAACAGCTAGGTATAGAAGTTGGACCCTACTTGCGGCCGCTTTTGCCAAAATCCTCAGGTTCGAATGTCTTTGTGCTTGATGTTTTCGATGCCCCAAGATTACGGGAAATGGCGAAAGATAAACCAAAATTACGGGAAATTGCGAAAAGCGATCACAATTTATTTAACGAGTTGGTGGCAAATATTGAAGATGTCGATCTTGTTGGTGACGCTTCAAGTATTGGGGAATTGGTTTCGGCACGGGGTTTAGGGGGGAGTTTTTCGCATATCGTTTCATCACATAACTTCGAACATTTGCCAAATCCGATAAAATTTCTACAAGGATGTAGTAGTTCTCTGAAAGACGGGGGTGTTTTAAGTATGGCCGTGCCGGACTGCCGTGCTTGTTTCGACCATTTTCGCGTGCCAACCCGCTTGGCCGATTGGCTGCAGGCGTTTCATTCAGACTACAGTCAGCCAAGTCCGGAAACGATTTTTGATGTGCAATTGAATAGCGCGGTATATATGACTAACGGCAAGCCGACTGTGGGCTGTGATATTTCCAGTGGTAATCTTGAGTCTTTCATTCTGAGAGGTGACCTGAAAACTGCATATCAGTCTTATTTAGAAAGATTAAAGAAAGAATCTGATTATAAAAATGCGCATTGCACGGTTATGTTTCCCGAAACACTAGAGCTGTTACTGCGTGATTGCGGTCAGCTTGGTCTGATTGACCTTGAGATATTAGAAATATCCCAAACACATGGCCTTGAGTTTTATGTTCATTTGAAGAAAACAAATAAACCAAATACCGTGAATGATAATGAGTATCGGTTGCAGCGTCAGGCGATTCTGAAAAAAATAAATCTCAATATAGGCTCCGCCCCCTATCTAGTTCGGCCTGAATAACCAGATCAGGCATTGGTGAAGTTGACGGCCCTGATCGACTGGCAGGTCTTCGATCTGGAATGGTCGGGGTTCTCATTGCAATCATACACAACCTTGCAGGTGGAAGCCGGAAAAACTGTCACATTATGACACAAAATCAATGGGATGACGGTTGCTCAGGGCGAACTACGTAACGAGCGCAGGCGATCACGGCGTGTGCGGTGCATTAACGGCAAGAATGCCATGGGTGGGTACGAAGGGCCCCGGCCGTTCTAAGTTAGATTGAAGGGCAGTACAGTCGCCGCAATTCAGTTTCCTGCGGGGAGGACACGTATGGCGTCGACAGCACTAAGATGAATCAAAGGTGCGCTGAGGCCGCCTCTGAAAAAAACCATGGTATTTAGCTAGGCGTTACAATTGAGAGGACCACGCACGTAAGCGTTTCACCGCGGGCTAATTGTAGGGGAGACCTTCGACGTAATGCTTTGACGCTGCAAGTGAATCCTACACCAGCTTTTTCAAGGGTCCCAAGTCTTCTAGTCATCCGTTCAGCGCACGATGGACAGTCATTCGGCTAATCCCCATCACTTCTGCAATCTTGTGGGTGCTGTGGCCTTCGTCTCGCAGAGCAAGGATGCGGTCCTTATCGATGGTGGGCTTCCTTCCCTTGTAGACGCAAGCAGCTTTAGCCTTGGCGATACCCTCTGCCTGCCTTTGCTTGATGATCGAACGTTCAAATTCGGCTACAGCACCAAGTATACTGAGATACAGTTTCGATGCACCGTCTGTGCCTTCAGGTGGGAAGGTCAGATTATCCTTCAGGAACTTTATGGTGACGCCCTTACCGTTCAACTGCGACACAATCGACAGAAGGTCCTGAAGATTACGGGCAAGCCTGTCGATGCTATGGACGACAACGCTGTCCCCTTCCCTGACCCAATCGATCATCTCTTGTAAAGCTGGACGATCAGAGGCTGATGCACCTGACAGCTTTTCCTCAAACACTTTCTCAACAGTGCCTAAGTCCTGACGATCTAAAGATTGATCGATGGTTGAAACACGACGATACCCGACAACAGCCATTTCAGGCTCCATTAGTAACTTATGGCTCTAAAGATACCATTTAAACAGTAACATAAGCAATTATTCGATTCTAATGTTGCTATATATCGACAAGTTTACTGGTAACATTGGGTCAGTCACTCGAGGTATACTGGTCACATGAATCTCGGAATTTAGCGCATAAAAAACGCCAACCTCCCTTCCCGCCAATCCGATTGGTGGTAAACCTTTCATCATCATTCAGGCTTTTCAGCGCAATTGTGGTGTTCACTTCACCGCTGGCCTTTACGTAAGCATAGATGGCCCTGCACACATCCACGGCCAAGAACCATTGGTTTCCCTCCACCACCTTGGGAGAGGCTGTCGCTGCAACCCTAAGTCAGACTTATAGTTGTCGCATCAAACTATCGGGGAACATCGGTTTGCAAATAGTAACTTGCTGGCTCTTCTCCTGCACCTTGCAGGGGGTAGTAACCCGTTACAATAGAACGGGTCAGGCAGGTTTGCGAATTTGTTAGATGGTCAATATTTACCTCAGATTATCATATTGTCTGATGCAGGATTTCGGGCCTCAGGGACCTCAGTATCAAGGAAAACCAGTCTTGCCATTCAAGCCGTTTTCCTGCATTCGTCGGCACACGTTGACGGCACAGCAGGCACACACCAGAAATATCGCTGGAAGAAACCATAGACGTAAGTTGTTGAAAATAATGGTTAATGTAGGCAGGCAGCAGGTTCGATTTACAACCTGAGGACCCCGTCGCCCGCTCCAAACTCCCCTCTGTGCAGAGTTTGAAAACGCGTTGCCGCGTCAACTAGGTTTGGAGACCCGTTGAATTCCAACGCGGGCCCAAGGACCGATCGCTTCGGCCCCCCGGTTTTCACCCTGCCGCGGCCGGGTCCATCCACAACGGGCCGAAACCGTTGCCGTCCGGATCTTCGAAAGCGCGCGAATACATGAAGCCCAGATCTTCGGCATCGTGCAGCGATTTGCCCCCTGCACCAATGGCGGCCTCAGTCATCGCGTCAACCTCTTCGCGGCTGTCGCACGACAGGGCGAACAGCGCACTGACCCCTTCGGACGGCAGGATCACCGGCTTGGGCGAGAGGCTGCGCAAAGCCTCCAAGGTCGACAGCATGAAATAGATCGCCTCTGACACGACAACGCAGGCCGACGTGTCAGAGGAGAATTTTTCGTTGATGGTAAAGCCCAAAGCTTCGTAAAAGGCGCGGCTGCGGGCCATGTCGGTTACGGGCAGGCTGATGAAAATCATCCGGGTCATTGTCGGGTCCCATCGTCAAAAGCAAAGGGTGTTGAAAGTTCGGGCCTGCGGCGCGCTGTCTGGCCCCCACGCGTTAGATCAGCCGGCAACGGCCGCGGGGTCCATCCAGAAAGCTTCCAGCACGTTGCCGTCCGGGTCCTGGAAGGTGCGGCCATACATGAAACCCATGTCAAGCGCGGGTTTGTCCTCGGCGCCGCCATGTTTCAGCGCGGCCTCGGCCATCGCATCCACCGCGGCGCGGCTATCGGCACTGAAAGCCGTCATCACGGCTGTGGTCGTGGCGGGCGATGCCAAGGGTTTGGTGGCGAAACCGGCGAATTTCTCATGCGTCAGGATCATCAGATAGATCGTGTCCGACACCACAACGCAGGCCCCGCCTGCATCCGAGAATTTCTCGTTGATCGTCCAGCCCAGCCCTTCGTAAAAGGCGCGGCTGCGGGCGAGGTCGGTGATCGGAAGGTTGACGAAAATCATCTGGGGCATGATGCGGCCTTTGGAAATAGTTAGCTGATGTGGTAAATATCGCGCGCCTTTTGGGAATAGGCAAGCAAAAAGCGCGCCAACCTTGCGGCGGCGCGCGTTCTGGCGGGGCGGGGCGCTTACAGATTGTCTTGCTGCGGCATGCCCAGAACGTGAAACCCGCAATCCACATGCACCACTTCACCCGTGGTGCACGCGCCATAGTCCGAACACAGCCAAACCGCCGTGCCGCCGATGGCCTCCAGCGTCGCATTCGCGCGCATGGGCGCGTTGGCTTCGGTGTGGCGGAAGGTGGCGCGCGCGCCGCCAATGGCCGCGCCAGCCAGCGTTTTCATCGGGCCCGGCGAGATGGCGTTGACGCGCACCTGTTGCGGCCCCAGATCATTTGCCAGATAGCGCGTGGCCGATTCCAACGCCGCCTTGGCCACCCCCATCACGTTGTAATTGGGCGTCACGCGGTTGGATCCCCCATAGGTCAGCGTGATCAGGCTGCCCCCCTGCGGCATCATTTCCGCGGCCCGGCGCGATACATCGATGAAGGAAAAGCAGGAAATCGCCAAAGAATTGCTGAAATTGTTGCGGCTGGTGTTGATGAAACGGCCGGTCAATTCGTTCTTGTCGGAAAAGGCGATGGCATGGATCAGGAAATCCATCGTGCCCCATTGGTCTTTCAGCGCGCCAAAGCAGGCATCCAGACTGTCGTCATTGGTCACATCAACATCCACCAGAACGGTCGACCCGACAGAGGCGGCCAGCGGCTCCACCCGTTTGCCAAA